>NZ_JBLTJC010000029.1:0-51862 GCF_048158785.1 Streptomyces colwelliae
CCTTCACGCGGCCCGAGGTCGTCGACCCGGTGTCCTCGTGGAAGTGGCGGGTCTCCTGGATGATCGTGCCGCCGGAGTTCAGCACCGCGGCGTGGCGCTGGATCTCGTAACGGGCCGCACGCTCCACGGAACGCAGCGAGTTGACGTTCTTCGTCTCGCTCCGGGTGCCGAACTTCTCGCGGCCGTGCGGGCGCAGCGACAGGTTCACGTCGCAGCGCATCTGCCCCTGCTCCATGCGCGCTTCCGACACACCGAGCGCCCGGATCAGCTCGCGCAGCTCGGCGACGTACGCCTTCGCGACCTCGGGAGCACGCTCCCCCGCACCCTCGATCGGCTTGGTGACGATCTCGATGAGCGGGATGCCGGCGCGGTTGTAGTCGAGCAGCGAGTGCGAGGCGCCGTGGATACGGCCCGTCGCGCCGCCGACGTGCAGCGACTTGCCGGTGTCCTCCTCCATGTGGGCGCGTTCGATCTGCACCCGGAAGGTCTCGCCGTCCTCCAGCTGTACGTCGAGGTAGCCGTTGAAGGCGATCGGCTCGTCGTACTGGGAGGTCTGGAAGTTCTTCGGCATGTCCGGATAGAAGTAGTTCTTCCGGGCGAAGCGGCACCACTCGGCGATCTCGCAGTTCAGCGCGAGGCCGATCCTGATCGCGGACTCGACGCCGATCGCGTTGACGACCGGGAGCGCGCCGGGCATGCCGAGGCAGGTCGGGCAGGTCTGCGAGTTCGGTTCGGCGCCCAGCTCGGTCGAACAGCCGCAGAACATCTTGGTCTTGGTGCCGAGTTCGACATGGACCTCGAGGCCCATGACGGGGTCGTACGACGCGAGAGCGTCCTCGTACGACTCCAGGTCGGTCGTGGTGGTCACGGTGAACTTTCCCTCTCAGCCCAGCAGGACGTCGTCGTCGCCCAGCCGCTTCAGCTCGCGGTACAGGATGGCGAGGCCGGTGACGATCGCGACGGCGGAGACCGTGGCGTCGATCAGACGGAGCGTGTCGTGCTCGGTGCGCGCCTTCTTGATCTGCTTGGCGACACCCAGCGCGCCGAACGCGGTGGTGGCGATGGACACATACGTGCCGGACTTCGACTTCTTGAAGCCCTTGGCCTTCGACAGTGCGTTGCTCACAGCGACGGTGCCTCCTCAAGCAGCGGGTGGCCCCACTTTTCCACGAAGGCGGCCTCGACGGCGGCGCCGACCTTGTAAAGACGGTCGTCCTTCAGCGCCGGGGCGATGATCTGGAGCCCGACCGGGAGACCGTCCTCCGGCGCGAGACCGCAGGGCAGCGACATGGCCGAGTTGCCCGCCAGGTTGGTCGGGATGGTGCACAGGTCCGCGAGGTACATCGCCATCGGGTCGTCGGCACGCTCGCCGATCGGGAAGGCGGTGGTCGGCGTCGTGGGCGACACGATCACGTCGACGCTCTCGAACGACTTCTCGAAGTCGCGGGTGATGAGCGTACGGACCTTCTGGGCGCTTCCGTAGTACGCGTCGTAGTAGCCGGAGCTGAGCGCGTACGTCCCGAGCATGATGCGGCGCTTGACCTCGGGGCCGAAGCCCGCCTCACGGGTGATCGAGGTGACCTCTTCGGCCGAGTGGGTGCCGTCGTCGCCGACCCGGAGGCCGTAGCGCAGGCCGTCGAAGCGGGCGAGGTTGGAGGAGCACTCGGAGGGCGCGATCAGGTAGTACGCCGACAGGGCGAGGTCGAAGGACGGGCAGTCCAGCTCGACGATCTCCGCGCCCAGTTCCTTCAGTACGGCCACGGCCTCGTCGAAGCGCTGGATGACGCCGGCCTGGTAGCCCTCGCCGCGGAACTGCTTGACGACGCCGACGCGCATGCCCTGGACGCTGCCGTTGCGGGCGGCCTCGACGACCGGCGGGACCGGCGCGTCGATCGAGGTGGAGTCGAGCGGGTCGTGTCCGGCGATGGCCTCGTGCAGGAGCGCCGCGTCCAGGACCGTACGGGCGCAGGGCCCGCCCTGGTCGAGGGAGGACGAGAAGGCGACCATGCCGTAGCGGGAGACCGCGCCGTACGTCGGCTTGACGCCGACCGTGCCGGTGACGGCGGCCGGCTGGCGGATGGAACCGCCGGTGTCGGTGCCGATCGCGAGCGGCGACTGGAAGGAGGCGAGCGCGGCGGAGGAACCGCCACCGGAGCCGCCGGGGATCTTGGTGAGGTCCCAGGGGTTACCGGTGGGCCCGTAAGCGCTGTTCTCCGTGCTCGACCCCATGGCGAACTCGTCCATGTTGGTCTTGCCGAGGATGACGACGTCGGCGGCCTTCAGCCGCTTGGTGACGGTCGCGTCGTACGGCGGGATCCAGCCCTCGAGGATCTTGGAGCCGACCGTGGTCGGGATGCCCTCGGTGGTGAAGATGTCCTTGAGCGCGAGCGGTACGCCGGCCAGGGGGCCGAGCTTCTCGCCCTTGGCCCGCTTCTCGTCGACGGCACGGGCCTGTGCGAGGGCGCCCTCGCGGTCGACGTGCAGGAAGGCGTGCACCTTCTCGTCGACGGCCTCGATCCGGGCCAGGTGGGCCTCGGTGACCTCGACCGCGGTGAGTTCGCCGGCGGCGATCTTCCTGGCGATCTCGGCTGCGGTGAGCTTGATGATGTTGCTGTCCGTCATGGTGTTCTAGTCCTCCCCCAGGATCTGCGGCACCTTGAAACGCTGCTGCTCCTGGGCCGGGGCGCCGGAGAGCGCCTGCTCGGGGGTGAGCGAGGGACGGACCTCGTCCGCGCGCATGACGTTCGTCAGCGGCAGCGGGTGGGAGGTCGGCGGTACGTCTTGGTCGGCGACCTCGCTGACGCGGGCGACCGCGCCGATGATGTCGTCCAGCTGTCCCGCGAAGTGCTCGAGCTCTTCGGGCTTCAGCTCCAGACGCGCCAGCCGGGCGAGGTGGGCGACCTCCTCGCGCGTGATGCCAGGCATGCAGCGTTCCTCTGGGGTGAGTGTGTGTGGTTTGGCGCCAATCCTATGGGGCGGGGGCCCTCAGCCGTTAAACGGTTTCGCCGGGACCCCGGTCCGGGGCGCCGCGTCAGACGAGGAACAGCAGGACGGCACTGATGAGCACGACGACCGCCGTGGCGAAGTGGATCCCGTACGCCACCGCCTTCTTGCCCCCGTTGCGCAGCACTATCAGGGTGTCGCCGAGCGGCACGAGCGCCACGCAGAGCATGAACCAGGCCTCGGCATCCACCCCGGCGAAGACCAGCACCGCAAGGCCCACCAGGCCCAGCGTGCCGTCCCTGAGGCCCTTGATCGTGAGGTAGGCGCCGGCGTCACCGGCGGGATCGGCCGGGACTCCGTAACCGGCGGCGGCGGGGCCGGGCTGGAACAGGAACCGGTAGCCGAGGAACAGGCAGAACAGGTCGAGCACGACGGCCAGGGTGTAGGCGGTGATGGTCACGTCACTTCTCCTCACGACTGTTTTCTAGCAGCGCTAGCTCTTGGAGCGAAGCTAGCAGAGCGTCGACAGGAAGGCTAGCGATGCTAGAATCCGGGTCATGACGATTCAGACGCGCCGTGAGCGCGAACGGGCGGAGCGGGAGCGGCTGATCGTCTCGGCCGCGCGGGAACTGGCCGAGACGGAGGGCTGGGACGCGGTGACGACCCGACGTCTGGCGGCCGAGATCGAGTACAGCCAGCCCGTGCTCTACAGCCACTTCAAGGACAAGGGCGCCATCATGGCGGCGGTCGCGGTGGAGGGCTGCGCCGTACTGGCCGCCGAGTTGCGTACGGCGCGCACGGCGGCGAAGGGTGCGCGCGGGGCGCTCAGCGCGGTCGGCGAGACGTACACGTCGTTCGGACGCCGCCGCCCGGCCCTCTACGACGCGATGTTCACGCACATCGTCGACCTGCCGTTCGCCACCCCGGAGGCACCGGCGCCCTTGCAGGCGGCCTTCGGCGAGATCTTCCAGGCGGTCGAGCCCATCGCGGCCGAGGACGACGACCCGGGCCTGCTCACGGAGACATACTGGGCGGGCCTGCACGGCTTGGTGACGTTGATGCGCAGCGGACGCCTACCGGAAGGCGCACATGAGCAGCGCTTGGCGCTACTGATCGCCCACTTCACAACAGGGTTGCGCTGAGACACCCAAGGGGCGCGGGGCTGTGTCGATTTGCGGCTCCGCCGCGTGGGCGCGACAAGCCACGACGGACCGGCGGTCGCGAACGAACAGAAGCCCCCACCCCCATGGGCGCAGCGACGTCAGCCGATCCGCCCCGGATCATCTGCCGCAGCCGCAGGCAACGCGGCGCGAGGCCGCTGCCAACCCCGCGAACCCCTCGCCCGAAGCCACGCCGTCATGTCCTCCGGAGGCATCGCCGCAGCAACAAGCCACCCCTGAACCGCATCACACCCCAGATCCCGCAACCGCTCCCACGTCTCGTCGTCCTCAACACCCTCGGCGACGACGAGCAACCCGAGGGAATGCGCGAGATCCACCGTGCACCGCACGATCTCCGCGTCCTCCGTGTCCACCGCGAGCCGCGCCACGAACGACCGGTCGATCTTCAACTCGCTGACCGGCAGCCGCCGTAGATGCACCAGGGACGAGTACCCCGTGCCGAAGTCGTCGAGAGACATCTTCACGCCGTGTCCGGTCAGCCCGTTGAGGGTGTCGGCGGCGCGCTGGGGGTCCTCCAGGAGGACGTGTTCCGTGATCTCCAGCTGGAGCGAACCCGGCGGGACGCCGTGGCGGGCGAGGCGCGCGGCGACCGAGCCCGCGAAGCCGGGGGTGTGGACGTCGCGCGGGGAGACGTTGACCGCGACCGGTACGAACAGGCCCTGGGCGCGCCATCTGGCGACCTGGGCGAGGGCCGTGTCGAGCACGTACTCCGTGAGATGGGGCATCAGCCCGGACGACTCGGCGATCGCTATGAACTCGTCCGGCGGCACCTTCCCGCGCTCCGGGTGCACCCACCGCACCAGCGCCTCCAGGCCGGCGACCTGGCCGTCGAAACGGACCTTGGGCTGGTAGTGCAGCTGCACCTCGTGCGCGTCGAGGGCGCGGCGCAGGTCGCCCAACAGGCCGAGCCGGTCCGGGGTGTTGGAGTCCCGCTTGGACTCGTAGACCTCGACGCCGGTACGGTCCCGCTTCGCCTGGTACATCGCGACGTCCGCCCGGCGCAGCAGTCCCTCGGCGTCGAGGGCATGGTCGGGGAAGACGGCGACGCCCGCGCTGGCCTCCAGGACGAGAGTGAGCCCGTCGAGGTCGAGCGGGGAGCTGAGCGCGGCGACGAGGTTGCGGGCGACCCGGGTCGCGGACGTGGTGGAGTCGGCGACGGGCAGCAGGACGGCGAACTCGTCACCGCCGAGCCGCGCGGCCTCCGCCCCGCGCGGCAGCGCCACCCGCAGCCGGTCGGCTATCTGCAACAGCAGCCGGTCTCCGGCGAGATGACCCAATGTGTCGTTGACCGACCGGAACCGGTCGAGGTCGATCAGCATGAGGGCGGCCTTGGCGCCGATGCGCTCGGCGTCGTCCAGCGCGGTCCAGATGCGCTCCAGGAGCCACTGCCGGTTGGGCAGCCCGGTCAGCGGGTCGCGCAGCTGTTCCTCCGCTCTGGCCCGAGCCATCCACAAGGTGGAGTCGAGGGCGATGAGCGGGATCGAGAACAGGGGCAGCAGTACCGGCTGCGCTACGGCGACCACGCAGATGAGGGGTGCGATGCCGAGCAGGGCCACGGCTACCAGCCCCTGTCTGAGCAGGGCGGTGCGGGCGACGGTGGGCAGTCCGCCGTGGCGCGGGGCGTGCAGGTACCAGAGCAGGGTGCGGGTCACGGCGAGATAGGCGACGGCGACCAGGACCACTTCGGGAGCGGTGTAGACCGTCCAGGTGTCGGGGTTCCAGGGCTTCTCGACGGACGGCACCCGGCCGAAGGCGCCCAGCACGAGTGCTCCGGCGGCGATGCCGAGGATGTCCACCGCGCCGTGCAGCAGGCCCTGGCGCCAGCGGTTGCGCCGGGCTATGCCGACCAGGACGACGACGGTGAGGCTGACCATGCCGGCGGCGACCCAGCCGTAGAGCAGCAGGACGCCGAGGGTGAGGGCGGCGCCCGAGCCGGTGCCGCCCCACCAGCGGGCGCGGCCCAGGGCGACGAGGTGGCCGACGATGATGCCGGTCAGGACGGCCAGCGACCAGCCGACCGTGCCGGACGGGAAGAGCGCGTGGTCGCCGGTGAACGCCCGGAAGAAGCCGGCGCCGAGGACGAACCCGGCCGCGACGACGACCGCCGTGGGCAGGGCGGGCCAGGTCAGATGGCGTTCGCCGTCGCCGCCCGGCAGCCCTGAGGCGGGGTTGGCGGAGAGTGGTGCGGAGTGGCGGGCATCGGGTGTGGAGTACTGTCCGGTGGCGCGCGGCTGGGCGCCCGGACGCTCCACGGGGCGCGCTCCCCAACGGCTCTCCCGCCAGGCGCCGGTGAGCCGGCGCAGCGGTGAGTCCGGGGGGGCGCTCTCGGTCGGTTCCATTCCCGTCCCTCTCACAGCCGGCGGTGCCCACGCCACGCGGTCCGATGCCCGACTTCCGTCAACGGCACCGCGTTTGGAAAACCCCTCCCCCTGCTCACCAAGAGCAGGGGGTTGCCCCAACCGCAGCTGGGCACGGCAGGTGCACACCTCAACAGTAGGCCGCAGAAGGCTTCCACGGGCAGCGGTCGTAGACGGTTGCCCGAATGCGACCCGGCCACCCGTATGCATCTGGTATGCGCCGATCGGGTGGCCTTCAACCGCTGCTCCTCGCTACTCCTCGACCGGAAGCGCGACTTCGGCGGCCGCCTCGGGTCCCTGTTCCAACAGGACGGTGAAGCCGTCCTCGTTCAGAACAGGCACCTTGACCTGCATCGCCTTGTCGTACTTCGAACCAGGATTGTCACCTACGACGACGAAAGACGTCTTCTTCGAAACAGAACCGGTCACTTTCGCTCCCCGGCTCTGTAGGGCGTCCTTCGCCCCGTCCCGTGTGAAGTGCTCGAGTGTGCCGGTGACGACCACGGTCAGCCCTTCGAGGGGACGCGGGCCCTCGTCCTCACCGGAAGCCTCCTCCTCCATGCGGACACCGGCGGCCCGCCACTTGCGGAGGATCTCCTGGTGCCAGTCCTCGGCGAACCACTCCTTGAGCGAGGCGGCGATGATCGGGCCGACACCCTCGGTGTTCGCCAGCTCCACCTCGTCGGCCTGCTCGATCCGCTCGATCGAACGGAACTCGCGGGCCAGCGCCTCGGCCGCGACCGGGCCGACATGACGGATCGACAGGCCGGTGAGGATGCGGGCGAGCGGGCGGTCCTTGGCGGCGGCGATGGTCTCCAGCATCGCGAGGGCGTTCTTCTTGGGCTCGCCCTGCTGGTTGGCGAAGACCGTCGCGATCTTCTCCTCGCCGGTCTTCGGGTCACGCTTGGGCAGCCCGCTGTCCTGGTCGAGGACGTACGCCTTGATGGGCAGCAGCTGCTCGATGGTGAGGCCGAACAGGTCGCCCTCGTCCCGCAGCGGCGGGTCCGCCGGCTCCAGCGGCTTGGTGAGCGCGGCCGCCGAGACGTAACCGAAGTGGTCGATGTCCAGCGCCTTGCGGCCCGCGAGGTAGAAGAGCCGCTCCCTCAACTGGGCGGGGCAGGCACGGGCGTTGGGGCACCGCAGGTCGATGTCGCCCTCCTTCATCGGCCGCAGCGGCGTACCGCACTCTGGGCACTCGGCCGGCATCACGAACTCCCGCTCGCTGCCGTCGCGCAGGTCGGCGACCGGGCCGAGGATCTCCGGGATGACGTCACCGGCCTTGCGCAGCACCACCGTGTCGCCGATGAGGACGCCCTTGGCCTTGACGACCTCCTGGTTGTGCAGCGTCGCGAACTCGACCTCCGAGCCGGCCACCGTCACCGGCTCGACCTGGGCGTACGGCGTGACCCGGCCCGTACGGCCCACGCCCACGCGGATGTTGACGAGCTTGGTGTTGACCTCCTCGGGCGCGTACTTCCACGCGATCGCCCAGCGCGGGGCGCGGGAGGTGGAGCCGAGCCGTCCCTGGAGGGGGATCTCGTCGAGCTTGACGACGACGCCGTCGATCTCGTGCGCCACGGAGTGGCGGTTCTCGCCGTAGTACCTGATGAACTCCCGTACGCCGTCGAGGTCGTCGACGACCTTGTTGTGCGCGGAGGTGGGCAGGCCCCAAGTCTTGAGCAGGTCGTAGGCCTCGGAGAGGCGGGTGAGGGCGTCGAAGCCCTCCAGGGCGCCGATGCCGTGGACGACCATGTGCAGGGGGCGGGTGGCGGTGACGCGCGGGTCCTTCTGGCGCAGTGAACCGGCCGCCGCGTTACGGGGGTTGGCGAAGGGCTTGTCGCCCGCCTCCACCAGGCGGGCGTTGAGCTCCTCGAACTTCTCCATCGGGAAGTAGACCTCGCCGCGGATCTCCACGAGGTCGGGCACGCGGTCGCCGGTGAGGCGGTCCGGGATCTCCGCGATCGTGCGGACGTTGGGCGTGATGTCCTCGCCCGTACGACCGTCGCCGCGGGTCGCCGCGCGCGTGAGGCGGCCGTGCTCATACGTCAGGTTGACGGCGAGGCCGTCGACCTTCAGCTCGCACAGGAAGTGGTGCTCCGAGGTGCCGACGTCCTTGTGGACGCGCTCGGCCCAGGCCGCCAGCTCCAGGTCGTCGAAGGCGTTGTCCAGGGAGAGCATGCGCGAGCGGTGGACGACGGAGGTGAACTCCGTCTCGTACGCCCCCGCGACCTTCTGCGTCGGGGAGTCCGGCGTGCGCAGCTCGGGATACTCCTCCTCCAACGCCTCCAGGGAGCGCAGGAGTTTGTCGAAGTCCGCGTCGCTGACGACCGGAGCGTCGTTCACGTAGTACCGGAAGCGGTGCTCCTCGATCTGCTCAGCGAGCTGCGCGTGCTTCTCCCGTGCCTCTGCGGGCACCGTCGTCTCCGCTTGCCTGTCGCCGGCCACCGTGTTGTCCTTCCGTCACTCAGGGTTGTCCGCGAGGGATCTCGCCGCCCGGACGCAGTGGGCGAGAGCTCGGCGCGCGTACTCGGGAGAAGCCCCCGCGAGTCCGCACGACGGGGTGATCGTGACCGCCTCCGCGAGAAGTCCCGGTCGCAGCCCCAACCTGCGCCACAGCGTCCTGACACCCATGACGCTACCGGCAGGGTCTGACAATGCGGTGTCCGTGCCCGGCACGACACCGGCGAAGAGCCGGGTGCCGGCCTCGACCGCTTCACCGATCACGTCGTCGTCACGCTCGGTGAGGAGGGCGAAGTCGAAGGACACCCCCGCCGCGCCCGCCCGGCGCAGCAGGGCGAACGGCACGTCCGGTGCGCAGGAGTGGACGACGACCGGGCCGTTCTCGTGCACCCCGACGACCTGGCGGAGCGTGTCCTCGACGAGTTGACGGTCGACGGCGCGGTGCGTGCGGTAGCCGCTGGCGGACCTGACCTGTCCGCGCAGGACGGCGATGAGGGACGGTTCGTCGAGCTGGAGCACGATCTGGGCGCCGGGGACGCGGCGTTGGACGTCGGCGAGGTGATTGCGCAGGCCCTCGGCGAGCGAGCCGGCGAGGTCACGGCATGCTCCGAGGTCGGAGAGCACGGACTCGCCGTTCCTCAACTCCAGACTGGCGGCGAGGGTCCAGGGACCCACGGCCTGCACCTTGAGCGGCCCCTCGTACCCCTGGGTGAACTCCTCGAACGCGTCGAGGTCCTCCCCCAGCCACGCCCACGCCCGCTTCGTGTCCCGCCCCGGCCGGTCCCCGATCCGCCAACCGCTGGGCTCCACACGCGCGTACACCTCGACGAGCAGCCCGGCGGTCCGGCCGATCATGTCCGCGCCGGGTCCCCGGGCGGGCAGTTCGGGCAGGAACGGGAAGTCCTCGAAGGCGCCGGTCGCGGTCTTCGCGGCCTCACGGGCGTCGGTGCCGGGCAGCGAACCGATACCGGTGGCCGCGCCGAAGCTGAACGTAGGTTTGTTGCTCACCCGGGCAGCCTACGGAACCCTTCGGCTGGGGTGACGCCCCTGGGACTGGGGCGGAGCCCCAGGGGGCGACCTCAGCGCCCCGGCCGCACCGTCAGGTCGTTCACCTCCGCGTCCCCCGGCAGATCGATCGCCATCAGGATCGTCGTCGCGACCGACTCGGGGTCGATCCACTGGGAGGGGTCGTACTGCTTGCCCTCCTGCTGGTGGACCTTGGCCTGCATGGGGCTGGCGGTGCGGCCCGGGTAGACCGAGGTGACGCGGACGCCGTTGGGGTGCTCCTCGTGGCGCAGGGAGTCCGCCAGGGCCTTCAGGCCGTGCTTGGAGGCGGCGTACGCGGACCAGTCGGCGCTCGCCCGCAGGCCCGCGCCGGAGTTCACGAAGAGGACGTGGCCGCCGGAGACCCGGAGTTGGGGCAGGAAGTGGCGGGTCAGTTCGGCGGGGGCGATCAGGTTGACGTTGAGCTGGTGGCGCCAGGTCTTCGGGGTCAGCTCGCCCACCGGGCCGAGGTCGACCACCCCGGCGATGTGCAGGAGCGTGTCCACGCGGTCGGGCAGGCTCTGGTGCGAGAACGCCCAGCTGAGCTTGTCGGGGTCCGCGAGGTCGCCCACCAGGGTGCGTGCCCCGGGGTACTCCGCCGCCAGTTCCTTCGCGCGGCCCGCGTCGCGCGCGTGGAGCACGAGTTCGTCCCCGCGCGCGTGCAGCCGGCGGGCGACGGCCGCGCCGATGCCGGAACCGGCCCCGGTGATCACATGTGTAGCCATGCCCGCCATGCTCGCATCACTGCATACCGAGCGACTCCTCCAGGTACGCCAGCGCCCCCACCGGCTCCTCCGCGAAGAACACCAGGTCGGTGAGCGGGACGGGCAGGAACCCCTCGTCCTCCATGCGCCGGAACTGGGTCTTCAGGCCGTCGTAGAAGCCCGCCGTGTTGAGCAGCACCACCGGCTTGTCGGTGTGACCGTGCTTCTTCAGCTCCAGGATCTCGGTCGCCTCGTCGAGGGTCCCGGTGCCGCCCACCATGATCACCACGGCGTCGGACTTCTCCAGGAGCAGCTTCTTGCGTTCGGCGAGGTCGGAAGCGATCACCATCTCGTCGGCGCCCTCCCGTGCCGACGCCGCCAGGAAGGTCACCGAGACGCCCACCAGCCGTCCGCCGGCCGCCTGTACGCCGTCGGCGACCACCTTCATCAGCCCTGCCTCCGAACCACCCCACACGAGCGTGTGCCCGCCCTTGCCGAGCAGTTCCGCGAACTCCCGCGCGGGGCGCGTGTAGCGCTCGTCCAGATCGGCGGCGGAGAGAAAGACACAGATCTTCATGTCGTCACCGTACGCGGGAAGAACCAGGGGTCCGCGAGTGCTTTTCCGGTATGGCCCAAGGACACACGATCACGATCGAGCAGGGCGACCAGCATGTACGCGTCGTCCACGGCGACCAGGTACTGGCGGAGAGCGACCGCCCCCTGATCCTGAAGGAGACCGGCTCCCCGGTGCGGTACTACCTTCCCCCGGAGGACGTGCGCCTCGACCTCCTGACCCCCTCCGAGACCCACACGCACTGCCCCTTCAAGGGCGACGCGTCCTACTGGTCGCTCCCCGACGCGGCCGACCTGGTGTGGGCGTACCCCGACCCCAAGCCCGACGTCGCGCAGATCAAGGACCACCTCTGCTTCTACGTAGTAGAAGTGTCGAAGTAGAAGTGTCGTAGCCGATTAGTCGAAGTTCCTTCGGCAGTCTTCACCTTCATGGAGAAGAAGACTGTTTCGCGCGACGGCAGCGCCATCGCGTACGAGCGCATCGGTGCGGGTCCGCCCGTCGTCCTGGTCGGTGGCGCGATGACGACGGGCGACGGGCTCCTGCCGCTCGCCGCGCAGCTCGCGCACCGGTTCGGGGCGGTCCCCTACGACCGCAGGGGCCGGGGCGCGAGCGGCGACACGGCGCCCTTCGCGGTGGCCCGGGAGGTCGAGGACCTCGCGGCGCTGATCGACGCCGTGGGCGGCAGCGCCGCGCTCTACGGCCACTCCTCCGGCGCCGCCCTGGTCCTGCACGCGGCGGCGAGCGGCCTGCCCGTCACCCAAGTCGCCCTCTACGAGCCGCCGTTCGCCCTCGACGCGTCCGGCGCCAAGGAGCGCGCCGAGTACACCGAGCGGCTGACGGAACTGCTCGCCGAGGACCGCCACGGCGACGCCGTCGCGCTCTTCATGGCACTCACCGGCGCACCCCCGGAGATGATCGACGGCGCCCGCAACTCGCCCATGTGGCCCGGCATGGAGGCCATCGCCCCCACCCTCGCCTACGACGACGCGGCCATGGGCGACGGCCTGGTGCCGGCGGAACGACTGGCGTCCCTGTCCGTCCCGGTGCTCACGATCGCGGGCGGCGCGAGCGCCGAGTGGATGCGGCAGGCCGCGCGGGCGGTGGCGGACGCGGCGCCGGACGGGACGTACCGCACCCTGGACGGCCAGGCCCACATGGTGGACCCGGCCGTGCTGGCGCCGCTGCTCACGGAGTTCTTCTCGGTCTAGCCGCAGGCGAACCGCGAACGGGCCCTGTAACGGCCGGGTCAGGCCATCGCCGTCGCCGCGCGCGTGGTCGTCGCGATCGTCGCCGACCCCACCACGCGCGTGTCGTCGTAGAGCACGATCGCCTGCCCGGGGGCCACGCCCCGTACCGGCTCGGTGAACGTCACCTCCAGGGTGCCGTCGACGAGTTCGGCGGTGACCTGGGTCTCGCCGCCGTGGGCGCGGAGCTGGGCGGTGTAGGTGCCGGGGCCGGAGGGTGCCGTGCCGCACCAGCGGGGCTTGACGGCCGTGAGGCCGCTGACGTCCAGGGAGGCGGCCGGGCCGACCGTCACCGTGTTGTCGACCGGGGAGATGTCCAGGACGTAGCGCGGCTTGCCGTCGGCGGCCGGGGTGCCGATGCGCAGGCCCTTGCGCTGGCCGATGGTGAAGCCGTACGCGCCCTCGTGCGAGCCGATGACGGAGCCGGACTCGTCGACGATGTCGCCCTCGGCCTTGCCGAGGCGGCCCGCGAGGAAGCCCTGGGTGTCGCCGTCGGCGATGAAGCAGATGTCGTGCGAGTCGGGCTTCTTGGCGACGGCGAGGCCGCGGCGCTCGGCCTCCGCCCGGATCTCGTCCTTCGTCGTCACGGTGTCGCCGAGCGGGAACAGCGCGTGCGCGAGCTGCCGCTCGTCCAGGACACCGAGGACGTACGACTGGTCCTTCGCCATGTCGGAGGCGCGGTGCAGTTCGCGGGTGCCGTCCTCGTTCACGATCACCTGGGCGTAGTGGCCGGTGCAGACCGCGTCGAAGCCGAGCGCGAGGGCCTTGTCGAGGAGGGCGGCGAACTTGATCTTCTCGTTGCAGCGCAGACAGGGGTTCGGGGTGCGCCCGGCCTCGTACTCGGCGACGAAGTCCTCGACGACGTCCTCGCGGAAACGGTCGGCGAGGTCCCAGACGTAGAAGGGGATGCCGATGACGTCGGCGGCGCGGCGGGCGTCCCGGGAGTCCTCGATGGTGCAACAGCCACGCGCGCCCGTGCGGAACGATTGCGGGTTCGCGGAGAGCGCGAGGTGGACGCCGGTCACGTCGTGGCCGGCTTCGGCGGCGCGGGCGGCGGCGACGGCGGAATCGACTCCGCCAGACATGGCGGCGAGTACGCGAAGGGGGCGGGGGCGCGGCGAGGTCTCAGTCATAACCCTTCCAGGGTACGGGGCATCGGGAACCGGGACCCGCGAGTATCCGTTGACGATCACATGGGGGAGACACAGAGCGATCAGAGCCATCAGGACAGTCATGACGGCGCTCGGGACGATCGGGCGGGAAAGCCGCCTGGCGGCGCGGACAGGTCACCGGGTTCCACCGGCCGGCGGCCCGGGCGGCGGGCGCTGCTGATCGGCGGCGCCGTGGCCGCCGTAGGGACCGCTGTGGTGGCTCGGGACGAGTTGTCGCGGTTGTGGTGGCGGATGCCGGGGGTGGAGAAGCCGCGGACTCCGGGGGCGGTCGATTTCCGGGGGGCCACGTGGGTGGCGGCGTCCTCGGCGAACTACCGGCGGGCCGACCGGCCGGACGACTACGCGATAGACCGCGTGGTCATCCATGTCACGCAGGGAAGTTACGACAGCGCGGTGAAGGCCTTCCAGGACCCCGGGCACCAGGCGGCCGCGCACTACATCGTCCGCGAGGGCGGGGGCATCACGCAGATGATCCGCGAGCTGGACGTGGCGTTCCACGCGGGGAACCGGGAGTACAACGAACACAGCGTCGGCATCGAGCACGAGGGCTTCGTGGAGCGGAAGTCGTCGTTCACGACCGCGATGTACGCGAGTTCCGCGCGGCTGACGGCGCAGATATGCAAGCGCTACGGCATCCCCGTGGACCGGGAGCACGTCATCGGACACGTGGAGGTGCCGGGGACCGATCACACGGACCCCGGGCGGTACTGGGACTGGGACCGGTACATGGGGCTCGTAAGGCGGGCACATCGGACGCAAGCGTGACGCTGGTCACATGGCGGTTTGGCTATGAGTCGTTTCAGTCACGGCGGTGTCCGATGCGTCCCCTGCTCCGGATGTGACCTGGGGCATGCCAACTCGGCTTTCACCCAAGGGGAGTTGGGGAGCGATCGCGCACGCTTACCTTTCATAGATTGCTCTGCTGACTACTAACTGTCCCCAAGTCTTTACACAGCCCTTAGGTCAAATCTCTGGCCGCATGACACACACCAGCGAGCCCGCGTCCGAACAGAACAGAGACGCGAAGGGCAACCACCGCAAGTCCACGGCCGAGAAGCGCGAGCACGGCAAGGACCTCGCGCTGCGGGGCAAGGGTCTGCACCGGCGCAAGTTCCTCGGCGGCATGGCCGGGGCCGGCATCGCGGCGGTCGCCGCGGCGGGAGGCGCCTTCTCACTGCTGAACGACGCGGCGAAGAACAAGGCCTCCGCGGCGGACAGCACCCTGGTCATCCCGGACCTTCTGGAGGGCACCACCACCGACAGCACCACGACCTTCACCCTGGAGGCCAAAACCGGCACCGCCGAGGTGCTGAGCGGTGTCACCAGCGACACCATGGGCTACAACCAGTCGTTCCTCGGCCCCACCATGAAGTGGACCAACGGCGACACGGTCCTGCTGAACATCACCAACAGCCTCGGCGAGGACACCACCGTCCACTTCCACGGCGCCCACGTCCCGCCCAAGATGGACGGCGGCCCGCAGGTGGCCTTCTCCGACGGCACGACCTGGGCGCCCACGTTCACGGTCAAGGACCCGGCCACCACGCTCTGGTACCACCCGCACGCGCTGGGCACCACCGCCAAGCAGGCCGTGCACGGCCTGGCCGGGATGATCATCGTCGAGGACTCCTCGGACGCGTCCGCCGCGCTGCCCAGCGACTACGGCGTCGACGACATCCCGCTCATCTTCCAGTGCCTCGCCACCGACAGCGCCGGCGACATCAAGTACGACCTGGCCGGCTACCTCGGCACCGGCCTCAGTTACCCGCTGCTGCTGAACGGCACGAACGTCGACGCCACCACACTCGGCTTCACCGCCACCAAGACCCGCACCCGGTTCCGGGCGCTGAACGCCTCGCCGTCGGACATCATCACCATCCAGCGCAGCGACGGCGGCACGCTCAGCCAGATCTCCACCGACCAGGGCTATCTGACCGAGGCGACCGACGTGACGTCGATCCGGCTGGTGGCCGGCGCCCGCGCCGAGTTCGTGATGGACCTGAGCGCGGACGCCACGCTCCAGGCCGTCATCACCACCGGCTGGGTCCGCGGCGGCAGCGGCACCTACGACGTCCTCGCCATCACCGCGAGCGGCACGGACACTCCGGACGACCTCCCCAGCACCCTCAACACCATCGACCGGTACGACACCAGCGACTTCACCGCCCGCACCATCACGCTCGGCCAGAGCGGCACCACCATGCTGATCAACGGCTCGGCCGGCACCAGCATGGACTCCATGGCGATGATCAGCACCACGCTGGGCTCCAAGGAGATCTGGACGATCACCAACAGCACCCAGCTGGAACACTCGTTCCATCTGCACGACGTGCCGTACCAGCTCATATCGATCAACGGCGAGACACCGACGGGCGTCGAACTCGGCTGGTACGACACCTACGAAGTGGTCGGTGGCGGCTCGATCCAGATCGCCATGGAGTTCACCGACTTCAGCGACGACACGTACATGTACATGCTCCACTGCCATCTCCTCCAGCACGAGGACGAGGGCATGATGGCCGCCCTCATGGTGACGGACAGTTAGGTAGCGAGGTCAGGTCAGCCCGGCGGCACGCGCTCGTTCCACCGCCGGGCCGATCGCCTTCGCGACCGCCTCCACATCGGCCTCCGTGGAGGTGTGGCCGAGGGAGAAGCGCAGGGTGCCGCGGGCCAGGTCCGGATCGGTGCCGGTGGCGAGCAGGACATGGCTGGGCTGGGCGATGCCCGCCGTGCAGGCCGAGCCGGTGGAGCACTCGATGCCCTGGGCGTCCAGCAGGAGCAGCAGGGAGTCGCCCTCGCAGCCGGGGAAGGTGAAATGGGCGTTGGCCGGGAGGCGTTCCACCGGGTCGCCGCCGAGGATCGCGTCCGGGACCGCCGTACGGACGGCCGCGACGAGGTCGTCGCGCAGGGCGCCGATCTCGCGGGCGAACCACTCGCGCTGTTCGGCGGCCAGCCGGCCGGCGACCGCGAAGGAGGCGATCGCGGGGACGTCGAGGGTGCCGGAGCGGACATGGCGCTCCTGGCCGCCGCCGTGCAGGACGGGCACGGGGGTGTACTCGCGGCCCAGCAGCAGGGCGCCGATGCCGTACGGACCGCCGATCTTGTGCCCGGAGACGGTCGCCGCGGCGAGCCCGGAGGCGGCGAAGTCGACGGGGACCTGACCGAAGGCCTGCACCGCGTCGGCGTGCAGCGGGATGCCGAACTCCCCCGCCACATCGGCGAGTTCACGGACCGGCAGGACCGTGCCGATCTCGTTGTTGGCCCACATCACGGTCGCCAGGGCGACGTCGTCGGGGTTGCGGGCGATCGCCTCGCGCAGCACCTCGGGGTGGACACGGCCGTAGGAGTCGACCGGGAGGTACTCGACGGTGGCGCCCTCGTGCTCGCCGAGCCAGTGCACGGCGTCCAGGACGGCGTGGTGCTCGACGGGGCTGGCCAGGACGCGGGTGCGGGCCGGGTCGGCGTCGCGGCGGGCCCAGTACAGGCCCTTCACCGCGAGGTTGTCGGCCTCGGTGCCGCCGGAGGTGAACACGACCTCGCTGGGGCGGGCGCCGAGCGCTTCGGCGAGGGTCTCCCGGGCCTCTTCGACCGTACGCCGGGCCTTGCGGCCGGAAGCGTGGAGGGAGGAGGCGTTGCCCGTGATGCTCAGGTGGGCCGTCATCGCCTCGACTGCCTCGGGAAGCATCGGGGTGGTCGCGGCGTGGTCGAGGTATGCCATGGTGACGCCGATTCTACGGGCCCCGGTGGGCACGTCGGAGGGGCGGGCGCCTCGACGGGATCCGGCCCGCCTCCTAGAAGCTCCAGGAGACCGTGCTGTCCAGCTGCATGAAGGCGACGAGGACCAGCAGATCGGCGATGCCGAGTCCCAGGCCGAGGAAGGCACGGCCGCGACGGACGGTGCCGCGCCACAGGGCGACGCCGGCCAGGGCGATGGCGATCGGGCCGAGGAAGACGTTGAGCACGAGCAGACCGACGAGGCCGAGGATGAAGGACGCGACGGCCATGCCGTCGGCGTCACGACGGCCGGTGGGCTTCACGTCGGCGTTGTTGTCGGTGGTGGTGCTGGTTGCCGGTGCGGTGAGTTGCATGTGGGTTCAGCTCCCGATGATCGGGCGGATGGCGGGACGGGCGGTCGACTGGCGGCCGCGGACGGTCAGTTGGCGGTCGTACGGCTGCGGCGGCCGTGCCGCTCACGGAGCGCGAAGATGCCCAGCCAGACGGCGATGACGGTGGCGGCGACGGCGGTGAAGGCGAGCGGGGCGTGGGCCACGGTGCCCACCACGACGCCGAACAGCAGGAGCGCTACGACGAGGAACAGCATGGGATGAATCCCCCTCCGAGCCGACCGGTACGTCCGGGACGGCTCTCGTTACGTTTCGGTGAACGGTTGTAGTAACACTTGTTCACTGAACTTGAGTCTAGCGCGTCCGGCGACTTTCCAATTACGGAGAACAGTTGTTAACTGGATGACATGAGTCACACCCTCGGCATCCGGCAGGTACAGAAGCAGAAGACCCGACAGGCGTTGCTGGACGCCGCGTTGGGGCTGCTGGAGGAGCAGAGCCTGAGCAGCCTGGGTCTGCGCGAGGTCACCCGGGCCGTGGGCGTCGCCCCGACCGCCTTCTACCGGCACTTCCGCTCCACGGCCGACCTCGGGGTCGCGCTCGTCGAGGAGGCGCTGGGCAGTCTGCATCCGATGATCCGGCAGACGGTGGCCCCGGCGGACAGCGGTCAACGCATCACGCGCGCGGTCGAGTTGATCGCCCGTCACGTGGACACGTATCCGGCCCACGTCCGCTTCATCGCGCGCGAGCGGCACGGCGGGGTGCAGCCGGTGCGGGAGGCCATCCGGGACCAACTCGCTCGGTTCGCCGAGGAGGTGAAGGCCGAGCTCGCCAAGGACCCGGAGTCACGGGGCTGGCGCGACGACGACCTGCTGATGCTGGCCCATCTCTACGTCGACCAGATGCTCATCACGGCCTCGCTCTTCCTGGAGGCACTGGAGTCGTCGACCGAGGAGCGCGAGCGCGTGGCCCAACTCGCGCAGCAGCAGATGCGGTTGATCAGCGTGGGCCGCCGGCACTGGCTCGGCTGAGCGCACCGCGCGGGACAGACATACGACAGGGGCGGCGCGCCCGGTGTACGGGTGTGCCGCCCCTGTCGTGCGGGAGCCGCGGTCAGCCCTGCTGCGGGGCCCCGCTCATCTGGCCACCGCCCGGGCCGCCGCCGCACCCGCCGCCGGGGCCGCCGCCCTGGCCGCCCTGTCCGCCCCCTCCGCCGGGTCCACCGGTCGGCATGCCGGAGGGGTTGCCGGTCGGCTGCCCCGTGGGCTTGCCCGAGGCCGCGGCACCCGTGGGCGCGCCGGACGGGGCGCCGCTGGGTCGTGCCGTGGAATTGCCGGTCGGCATGCCGGAGGCGGCGGAACAGGACTGGGTGGAGCCGGAGTTGCCGCTGCCGGAGGACGACGACGAGTCGCTCGAGCCGCAGGCCGCCAGGGCCAGGGGCGAGAGCGCCAACAGGGCCACCGCGGGGACGAGACGCGCACGCTTCATGAGAAACAGCTCCAAAAACGATGAGGAGGTCTTGAGTTGGGAACTCAACCAACGCCGCTTAAGGCTTCGTTGTCGGCACCCTGTCCCCACCCTGTGCGCCGAGTAAAGGGCAGCTCAAAATACCGTCGTGACCAGGTACTTCACGATCGGCCCTCCCCTACTCGCTGGTACAGCTCCGTGACAGAAGCGGCCGCCGCGGCCACCTCCGCGCGCACCTCCGGCGGTGATACGACCTCCAACGCGTCGGCGAACTGGAGCAGTTGACGGGCCTCGCGGACGACGCCGTACGACAGACGGACCGTCACCCACTCGTTCTCGCCCTGGTCCTCGGGGAGTTCGGCGAGCGAGGAGGCGTTGAGGCGCAGGAACATGTCGAGGCGGGAGCGGCGGACGCGGACGGTGACGTCGAGTCCGCCGGGGCGTTCCTCGACCTGGCGGCGCAACTCCTCCCAGGCGTGGGCGAGTTCGACGCCCGGACGGCGCTTCACGGGGTCGGGGAGGAGGGTGGCCGAGTGCACGCGGTCGGCGCGGAAGAGGCGGGGGCGCGCACGGCGGTCGGCGACGAGATACCAGACACCGGCCTTGGAGACGAGGCCGTACGGGTCGACGGTGTAGGTGCTGGGCTCCTTCGCCCCGCTGTGCCGGTAGCGCAGCCGCAGCCGCCGGTCCGCGAACACCGCGTCCTGCAACACGTCGAGATCCACGGCGGGTTGGGGCCCGCCCTTCCAGCGCGTGGCGTCGACGAGGATCCGCCGGGAGGTCACCTCGGCGGCCGGCCGGTACGGCGCCGGCAGCGCGGCCATCACCTTGCGCAGCGCGGAACCGAGCGCGGCGTCGAGGCCGAGTGCGGCGTGGGCGCCCTGCGCGGCCAGGATGAACAGGGCGCGCGACTCGTCGGCGGTCAGTCCCGTGACGTCCGTACGGAACCCGGCGAGCAGCTCGATCCCGCCGTGCCGCCCCCGCTCGGCGTACACCGGCACCCCGGAGGCGGACAACGCCTCGACGTCCCGGTAGACGGTCCGCACCGACACCTCCAGCCGGTCGGCGAGTTCATGCGCGGGCACCCGGCCCCGGGTCTGGAGCAGCAACAGGATCGAGAGCAGTCGGTCGGCCTTCACGACTCCAGCATCCGCCTCCCGGAAACCCGGCACAAATGTTGACGGAAACTGTCAGGTTATGGGTCCAGCATCACCGCCATGAACACCAACGCGAACGACCCCCGCCCCCTCTACACTCGCGCCACCGAGCAGGCGGCCGCGCTGATCAGGACGGTACGACCGGAGCAGCTGGCCGGCCCCACCCCGTGCACGGAGTTCGATGTCCGGACCCTGCTGAGCCACCTCGCCGGCGGCGCCCACCGCATCGCGACGATCGGGGAGGGCGGCGACGGCATGGCCGTACACCCCTTCGTGGACGGCATCGACGACGACGGCTGGCCGGCCGCGTACGACGAGGCCCGCTTCCGGGTCAGGAACGCCTGGGCGGACGACGCACGCCTGGACGCCCTGGTCCAGGTCCCGTGGGGCAAGGCTCCGGGCCGCGTCGCACTCTCCGGCTACCTGATGGAGGGCGTCACCCACACCTGGGACCTTTCCGAGGCCCTGGGCCACCCCGTCCAACTCGACCCGGAACTGGCCGAGTTCGCCCTAGCCGTGGCCCGCCGGGTCCTGCCCGACGAGCAGCGGGACGCCGGCACACCCTTCGACACGGCCCAGCCGGTGGCCGAAGGGGCCGACGCCTACGGGCAGTTGGCGGCCTGGCTGGGGCGGAAGCCGGTCAGCTGAGCCGGGCTCGCGCCAACTGCCGTGACTGGGCCACCAGTCGGTCCTCGCTGTCCCAGACCTCCGCGTCCTCCTCCAGGAAGCCGCCGGCCAGGTTGCGGGTGGTGATCGACACCCGCAGCGGTCCCAGTGCGGGGCGGGCGCGGACGTGGACGGTGAGTTCGACCGTGGGGACCCAGCCCTTCAGGCCGATCTCGAAGGCGGTCGGGGGGAGCGCGTCCACCGCGAGCAGGAGCGAGAGGGGGTCGGCGTCGCGGCCGTCCGCCAGGCCGAACCAGGAGCGCATCTCGCCCTTGCCGGAGGGGGCGCCCAGGGCCCAGCCGAGGGTGGACGGGTCGAGCTTGAGCATCAGGCGGTCGGCGATCGCCGAACTGCCGGAGACCGGGGCGGGCCCGTCTTCCGGGCCGAAGCACTGGTCCATGGGCGGGAACACCGGCGGGCGCGCTGTCGTACGGACGTCGTCCGGGAGGGTGTCCAGGTCGCCGTAGGAAGCCAGGACGCGGATGCGCTCGACCTCCACGCCCTCTTCGTCGTACTGGAAGAGGGACGCCTGGCCCGTGGAGAGGGTGCGGCCGGTGCGGACGGTGTCCGTGCGGATGACCGCCGGGCCCGGCTGGGACGCGGTCAGGTAGTGCGCGGAGATCGTGAACGGGTCGCTGTGCGGGAGGGCGTCCGCGAGGGCTCGGCCCAGGACGGCGAGGAGGTACCCGCCGTTGACGGCGCTGATGATCGTCCATCCGGCCGAGAGGTCGATGTCGTAGACGCCTGGCGCGCGACGGGTGACCGCCGTGTCGCGGTCGAACTCGCTGTCGCCGATCGTGGCCCGGGTAGCCGTCGTGGCCGCCGGCGCGGATGCTGCTTCTCGCATGGATGAACCGTACAACAGGTAATTACTAAGCGGTAGCTTTGTTATTGCGGGCAGATGAAACCTCCGGCGAACCACCGCCGAACCACCGGGCTCCTGGGTGAGGAACCGGCAATTTCTCGGTAAGTGTCCGGACTCGTCCGCGACCCGCGGCCGGTGATCCGCCTCTTGGGGGACATGAGCCTCACCGGGACCTCGTTCCTCTACACCGCCGTCGTGCTGACGATCGTCGCCCTCATCCTGCCGCTCGTGCTGTGGTCGCGGATGCGCGGCCCGAAGGCCGTACGCGTGGCGGCACGGGCCCTGATGCTGCTGTTCGCCCAGGCGACGGCGGTCACCCTGGTCTTCGTCATGGTCAACAACCAGAACAACCTCTACGACAACTGGGCGGACCTCCTCGGCACCGGCAACCACGTCCAGCAGGCCGCCGACCTCGGCAAGAACGGCACCGGCGACATCTCGCTGAAACGGCTGCCCAAGGTCAAGCAGCACTTCTCCCCCGCCGAGGGCGCCGGTATGCGCGCGGCCGGCGGGGTCGAGGTCACCCAGCTCAAGGGCCAGGTGTCGGGTGTCAACGCCGAGGTGTACGTGTGGCTGCCGCCGCAGTACAAGGAGCCCGCCTACCGGCATCACAAGTTCCCGGTGGTGGAATTGCTGCCGGGCTATCCCGGCTCGGCGAAGGCCTGGTTCGGGTCGCTGCACGCGAACCAACAGCTGCTGCCGCTGATGAAGAGCGGGCGGGTCGCGCCCTTCATCCTGGTCGCGCCGCGCACCAACCTGCTGGCCGGCGTCGACACGGGCTGCGCCAACATCACCGGCACGGTCGACGCCGACACCTGGCTGAGCGTCGACGTGCCGAGGATGGTCATGGACAACTTCCGCGCCGAGCCCGCCCCTTCGGGCTGGGCGGTGGCCGGTTACTCGGCCGGGGCGCACTGCGCGGTCAAGCTCGCCGTCGCCCACCCGGACCGCTACCGCGCGGCCGTGGGCATGTCCGGCTACAACGACCCGATCGGCGAACGCAATTCACTCGCCGCGGCCAGCCCGGCCCTGCGCGCCGCGAACAACCCGTACCTGCTGCTGAAGGCGAAGAGGACCCCGCCGCCGATCGCGCTGTACATCTCCGGCGAGTCCGGCGACGGCTACGAGGCGGGCACCGCGCTGGCGTCGGTCGCCGAGGCGCCGACGACCGTGCACGTGGTGTTCCTGCCGCGCAGCGACGGTGGTCACACGATGGCGCTGTGGCGGCCGCAGGTGAAGGCGGTGTTCCGCTGGCTGACCCTGGAGATGGGCAAGAACCACCCGCACGCGAAGACCGGGACGACTACTCCTCGCGGACGGTCGACCTCCGGTTCCACGCACGCGGAGCTCGCCAGTGGAACCGCATCGCGAGCAGGCGCAGCACGAAAGCGGTGACGACCGCGAGCCCGCTGGTGAACGGGCCCAGCACGTCGTAGCGGATGCAGAGCGCGACCATGGTGGCGCCGACGATCGCTGGGACCGCGTACAGGTCGCGGTCCCAGCGCAGCAGCGACGGGGTCTCGTTGGCCAGCACGTCCCGCAGCACACCGCCGCCGACGGCGGACCCGAGACCGAGGGCCACCGAGGCGGTCAGGCCGAGCCCGTAGTCGTACGCCTTCACCGTGCCGGTGACGCAGAACAGGCCGAGGCCGGCCGCGTCGAAGACGTTGACCCCGAGCTGGATCCGCTCCACCTGCGGGTGGAGGAAGAAGACGAGCAGGGCGGCGAGGAACGGAGTGAGGAAGTACCCCAGGTCCGTGAAGGCGGCCGGGGGCACCGCCCCGATGACGAGGTCCCGGAACACCCCTCCGCCCAGCGCGGTGACCTCGGCGAGCACGGCGATGCCGAACACGTCGAAGTTCTTGCGGACGGCCAGCAGCGCGCCGGAGATCGCGAACACGAAGATGCCGACGAGGTCGAGCGTGTGCTGGACGGAGGGGCTGAACAGTTGCTGAAGCACCCCACATTCTTACCTACAGAAGGGTGCCTCCCTTTCAAAGCAAGGGTTACAGGGTCGGTTTCCCTGGCGTGAACAGCCAGGTCTGGAACAGATCGTCGAGCTGCTGTCCGCTGATCTTCTCCGCGAGCTTGATGAAGTCGGCGGTGCTCGCGTTGCCGTAGCGGTGCAGCTTCGTCCAGGTCGGCAGCAGCTTGAAGAACGCGGTGTCGCCGATGCGTTCGCGGAGCATCTGGAGGGTCATCGCGCCGCGCTGGTAGACGGCCGAGGCGAACATCGTGTCCCGCTGCGGGTCGCCGACCACGGTCTGCCAGAACGCGGCGTCAGCCGGGCGGGAGTTGTAGCCGGCCAGGAACGAGTCGTGCGCGGTGCGGGTGCCCTGGTGCTCGGCCCACAGCCACTGGGCGTAGGTCGCGAAGCCCTCGTTGAGCCAGATGTCCTTCCAGTGCGCGACCGACACGGAGTCGCCGAACCACTGGTGGGCCAGCTCGTGCACGATCGTCGTCTCGCTGCGCACGGCCGAGTAGGCGGGCTTGCTCTGCACCTCCAGCGAGAACCCCGCCTCCGGCATGTCGTCGACGATCGCACCGGTCTCCTCGAAGGGATAGGGCCCGAAGACCTGCGACCAGTAGTCGGTGGCGGCGGCCGTCACGGCGTACACGTCGACGCTGTTGCTGTTGGCGAGGACGGGGTCGATGGCGACGTAGATCGGCGTCCCGCCGGGGGTCGTCCCCGTCTTGACGTCGAACTTCCCGATGGTGGCGGTGGCGAGATAGGTCGCCATGGGCTTCGACTCCCGCCAGTGGGTGTACGTCGAGTCGCCCTTGTCGTACGTCGAGACGAGGCGGCCGTTGGAGACTCCGGTGAGCCCCTTGGGGGCCTTGATACGGATGTCGTAGGTGGCCTTGTCGGAGGGGTGATCGCTGGACGGGAACCAGGTGGAGGCGGCGTTGGGTTCGCAGGCAACGAAGACTCCGTCGGCGGTCTTCATCCAGCCGTAGTCGGAGCCGAAGACGATGGGGCCGTTGAGGGGCTCGGGGACGCCGCCGTAGGTGACGGTGACCGTGAAGTCCCTGCCCTTGCGGAGGGAGTCGCGCGGGGTGATGCGCAGTTCGTCGCCGGTGCGGGTGAACTGGGCCCGTCTTCCGTTCACTTCGACCTTCGTGACCTCCAGCTTCTGGAGGTCCAGGTCGAAGGAGGAGAGGTTCTGGGTGGCGCGGGCGGTGAGCGTCGTACGGCCGTCGAGGCGGTCGGTGTCGGGGTTGTAGGCGACGTCGAGGGCGTAGTGCCGGGCGTCGAAGCCGCCGTTGCCCAGTTGCGGGAAGTAGGAGTCACCGATGCCGTCGGCGCCGGGGGTGGGGGCGGAGGAGGCGGCTATGACAAGAAAAGAGGCCGCCGCGGTAGCGAGGGCCCCTAAACGTGCCGAACGGGAGAGTGCCATGAGTCGTCCCTTCGGGTGCGTTTCCGATCAGTCGGACGCGCTCGACTCTGCACTCTCCCGTTTCGTCATGGTCATGACTTTACCAACTTGTCATGCCCTACTTGGCAGTTGACTCCTGATCGCCGGATTCCGCTTCGGGCGTCTCCGCCTCGGGAGCCGCCGCCTCCGGGGTCTCCGTCGCGGGAGCCACTGCCGCCGGGGCCTCCGCCCCGGGAGTCTCCGCCGACTTCTCCAGGACCGCGGCGCCCACCAGTTCCACCGCTTCCTTCGCGGCGCTCAGCAGGACGGTGTCCTGCGGGGCCTGGTCCGCGAAGTTCTCCGGGTGGTGGCAGGCGACCTGCTGGCCGGGCCGGAGCTCGATCAGCTGGGGTTCCTTCGTGCGGCAGATCTCCGTGGCCTTCCAGCAGCGCGTGTGGAAACGGCAGCCGCTGGGCGGGGAGATCGGCGAGGGGACGTCGCCCTTGAGCAGGATGCGCTCGCTCTTGGCGCCCCGGCGCTTGGGGTCCGGCACCGGCACGGCCGACATCAGGGCCTTGGTGTACGGGTGCATCGGCGACTCGTACAGCTTGGTGCTGTCGGCGAGTTCGACGATCTTGCCGAGGTACATCACCGCGACGCGGTCCGAGACATGGCGTACGACGGAGAGGTCGTGCGCGATGATCACGTACGTCAGGCCGAGCTCCGTCTGGAGGTCGTCCATGAGGTTGACGACCTGCGCCTGGATCGACACGTCGAGCGCCGAGACCGGCTCGTCCGCCACCACGAGCTTGGGCTTGAGGGCGAGCGCGCGGGCGATGCCGATGCGCTGGCGCTGGCCGCCGGAGAACTCGTGCGGGTAGCGGTTGAAGTGCTCGGGGCTCAGACCCACCAGCTCCAGAAGGCGCTGGACCTCCTTGCGCACCCCGCCCTCGGGCTCCACGCCCTGGAGCCGGAACGGCGCCGAGACGATCGAGCCGATGGTGTGCCGGGGGTTCAGGGAGCCGTACGGGTCCTGGAAGATCATCTGGATGTCCCGCCGCAGCGGACGCATCCCGGCCGCGTTCAGGCTCGTGATGTCCTGGCCCTCGAAGTGGATCGAGCCGCCCGTCGGGTCCTGGAGCCGGGTGATGACCCGTCCCATGGTCGACTTGCCGCAGCCCGACTCCCCGACCACGCCCAGGGTCTCGCCCTTGCGCACCTCGAAGTCGATGCCGTCGACGGCCTTCACCGCGGCGACCTGACGCTGAAGGATCCCCTTCTTGATGGGGAAGTGCTTCTTCAGGCCCTCGACCTTGAGCAGTACCTCACGGTCCTCCGAGGAGGACGCCTGCTCCGGTACGACCGCGGTGGCGGTCTGTTTGTTCGTATCGCTCACAGCTTCGGCGCAATCTCTTCGGTCCAGATCCGCGTACGGTCCGCAGCCGGGAGGTGGCAGGCGGACCAGTGCCCGCCGGGGACCAGCTCCAGCTCGGGGCGCACGGTTCGCGTGACGTCGCCCTTGGGGATGTCCGCGTACGGGCAGCGCGGGTGGAAGGCGCAGCCCGAGGGGACGTTGATGAGGCTCGGCGGCTGGCCCTTGACCGGGATGAGCCGCTCCGAGGTCTCCCGGTCGATGCGCGGCATCGAGCCCAACAGGCCCCAGGTGTACGGGTGTTGCGGCTTCTCGAAGATCTCGTCGACGGGACCGCGCTCCACGCACCGGCCGCCGTACATGACCAGGACGTCGTCGGCGATCTCGGCGACGACACCGAGGTCGTGCGTGATCAGGACGACCGCGGAGCCGAACTCCTTCTGAAGGTCCCGGATCAGGTCGAGGATCTGCGCCTGGACGGTCACGTCCAGGGCGGTCGTCGGCTCGTCCGCGATGAGCAGTTCGGGGTTGTTGACCAGGGCCATCGCGATCATGGCGCGCTGGCGCATACCGCCGGAGAACTCGTGCGGGTAGCCGTCGACCCGCTTGGCCGGCTCGGGGATGCCGACCCGGTCGAGCATCTCGATCGCACGCGTGCGGGCGGCCTTCTTGCTGACGTCGTTGTGGACCCGGTACGCCTCGACGATCTGGTCGCCGATCTTGTAGTACGGGTGCATCGCGGACAGCGGGTCCTGGAAGATCATGGACATCTGCCGGCCGCGGAGCTTGCGCACCTCGTCCGGCTGGGCACCCACGAGTTCCTGGCCGTCGAGCCAGATCTCGCCGGTCATCCGCACGTTCTTGCCGCGCGGGCCGAGCCGGTGCAGGCCCATGATCGCCAGCGAGGTGACGGACTTGCCGGAGCCCGACTCGCCCACGATGGAGAGGGTCTTGCCCTTCTCCAGCGAGAAGCTGAGCCCGTCGACGGACTTGACCACGCCGTCGTCGGTCGGGAAGTGCACCTTGAGGTCGCGGACCTCCAGGAACGCGTTCGGGGCCTTGGACGCGTCGACGGGCTCGCCCACTGCGGCTCCAGTCGCAGACAAAGGATCAAGGTCGGTCACGAGAGCCTCACCCGCGGGTCGGCGGCGGCGTACAACAGGTCCACCAGGAGATTTGCGATCACTACGAAGAACGCTGCGAGCAGGGTCACGCCGAGGATCGGGGGCAGGTCGTTGCTCTCGATCGACTGCACCGCGTACTGGCCGATGCCGTGCAGGGAGAACACCGACTCGGTGATCAGCGCACCGCCGAGCAGCAGACCGAGGTCCATGCCGAACACGGTGATGATCGGCGTCAGGGCGGCCCGCAGACCGTGCTTGACGACGACGTTGCGTTCCCGCAGGCCCTTGGCGCGGGCCGTGCGGATGAAGTCCTCGTTCATCGTCTCCAGCATGCCCGAGCGGGTGAGCCGCGCGTAGATGGCGGAGTAGAGGAGTGCGAGCGAACACCACGCCGGGAACAGCGTGTTGGCCCACTGCACGGGGTTCTCGGTGAACGGGACGTAGGTGCGGCCGAAGATCGGCCACTGGTACGTGAAGAGCAGGATGGCCAGGTTGCCCGTGAAGAACATGGGCAGCGAGACACCCGCGAGCGCCACGCCCATGAAGGCTCGGTCGAAGAACGACCGCGGCTTGAGCGCGGAGATCACACCGACCGTGACACCGGACAGCAGCCAGAGCACGGCGGCGCCGGAGGCCAGCGAGATGGTGACCGGAAGGCGGGAGGTGAGCTGCGGCCAGACCTCGACGTGGTCCTTGAAGGAGTAGCCGAAGCAGGGCGCGTCGCAGTGCACCGTGGTGGGGCCGAGGTTGTAGGTGGCGCCCGCCACGATCCCCTTGATGAAGTGCCAGTACTGCAGGTAAAGCGGCTGGTCCAGACCGAGGTTGTGCTTGACCGCGGCGATGTCCGCCGCGGACGGGCTCTTCCCGATGTACTGCTGGGCCAGCTGGTCCGCGGTCTGGCCGGCGAGCCGTGGCAGCAGGAAGAAGATGCCGAAGGTGACCGCGGAGACGACCAGCAGCAGGATCACCGCTGCGACCGTCCGACGGAGAATGTACGAGATCACGGGGATCGGCGCTGGTGCCCGCGGGCCGCAAAGCCCGCGGGCACCAATGCCTTCACCTGCCTTCCGGGGCTACGACTACTTCGTGGTGCCGATGTTGAGGTAGTCGTACTGGCCGCTGAAGGCCGCCGTCGACACCAGGTTGCTGTAGTTCGCCGGACGGGCCAGCAGGACCTTGAAGTAGGTCAGCGGAACGAGGGCCGCGTCGCTCATGGTCTGCTTGTCGATCTGGGCGTACATGCTGTTGCGGGTACTCACGTCCTCCGTGCCGATGGCCTTGGAGAGAAGCTCGTTGACCGTCTTGTTGTCGTACTGCGACAGGTTGGTGTTACCCGAGGCGCCGATCGCCGCACCGTTCAGGATCTGCTGCTCGAAGCCGTAGCCGGAGGGCCAGTCGGCACCCCACTGCATCATGATCAGGCCGATGTTCTGCTGCTCGGTGAACTTCGGGACACCCGCGTAGTCGGTGAAGTACTTGCCCGACGGGTACTGCTTCAGGCTGGCGTTGATGCCGACGGCCTTCAGCGAGTTGATGATCGCGGTGGCCGCGGAGATCTCCTGCGGGCGGTCGCTGCGGGCCGAGAGGTTGGTCGAGATCGACGTCTTGCCACAGGCCTTCAGCTGCGCCTTGGCCTTGGCGACGTCACCCTTGTTGCCCGTGGTGGCGTACTGGTCGGCCTTCTCGTAACCGGTGATGTCCGGCGGGAGCACGGTGGTGGCGATCTCACCGCGGATCGGGCCGCCCTCGGCGGTCTGCACGGAGACCTTGTCGATGGCGTACTCGACGGCCTTGCGGCAGGCGACGTTGTTGAACGGCGCGACCTTGGTGTTGATCGCCATGTAGACGAGACGGCCACCGAAGGTGTTGTCCGTGCCCGCCTTCTTGTCGGCGGAGGTCAGCAGCTGCGCCTGGGTCGCGGCCTGGACACCCGTACCGCCCATGTCGATCGCGTTGCCCGCGAGGACGTCCTTGTCGATCGTGTCGGCGTTGACCTTCAGGTTGACGACGATCTTGTCCGGGTACTGCTTGCGCAGCGGGTCGGTCTTCGGGTCCCAGTTCTTGTTGCGCACGAGGGTGGCGGACTTGCCGTCCTCGTAGCTGGAGAACTGGTACGAGCCGGAGGACACGATGTTCTTGACGTAGTCGACGCCCGTGTCCTTCGCCTGCGGAACCGGAGCCGTCTGCGGCGCCGCGACCAGGTAGTCGAACTCCTGGAAGGCCGTGTTCAGGTGGAAGACGATCGTGGTGTCGTCCGGCGTCGCGATGGACTTGAGGCCCTCGGCGCTCTTGTCCTTGTACGGGCCCTTGTAGTCCTTGCCGCCGACCAGGAACTGCTGGAAGTAGTTCGGGCCGAGGGAGAGCACGTCACGCGCGAAGTTGGAGCGCTCCACGGCGTACTTGACGTCCTTGGACGTGATCGCCGTGCCGTCCTGGTACTTCAGGCCCGAACGCAGCTTGTACGTCCAGGTCTTGCCGCCGTCGCTGGAGACACCCTTGCTCGCGGCGAGGTCCGGGACCAGGGTGTTGCCCTTGGAACCGGCGGCGGGCTCGAACGTCATCAGCGGACGGGCGTACAGCCGGCTGAAGTTGTACATGTACGCGTAGTACGTGTTGCCCGGGTCGAACGAGTCCGGAACGTCGGACAGTTCGTAGGTGACCGTCCCGCCCTTGTGCGTAGAGGCGTTGACGACGTCCTTGGTCGCTGCGTTGGCCCCAGCCGCCTTCGTACCGTTGTCACTCTTACTGTCATCGGCCTTGCTGCAACCTGCCATGAGCAGTGTCGCAGCGCCGATGGCCGCAACTGCGGCCAGCGCTGACCTTCGCATGATGGTCTGCTTCCTCCATTGTCGGAAACTTGATGGACTCTCGGGTGCGGGCCCTAGCGGCTGCGGGGGTCGAGAGCGTCGCGGAGACCGTCGCCCAGCAGGTTGAACGCCAGGACGGTCACGAAGATGGCGAGGCCGGGCACGATCATGTACGCGGGGTCGACCTCGTAATAGGTGACCGCGTCCCGCAACATGCCGCCCCAGGATGCCTGCGGGGGCTGGATGCCGACCCCGAGGAAGCTCAGGGACGCCTCGAAGAGGATGTTCGTCGGGATGAGCAGCGTCGAGTAGACGATGATCGGGCCGACCAGGTTGGGCAGCAGTTCCCGGAAGAGGATGTACGGCGCCTTGGCGCCCATGCCCCGGGAGGCGTCCACGAACTCGCGCTCGCGCAGGGCGAGAGTCTGGCCGCGGACGATCCGGCCCAGGTAGGGCCAGTTGAAGAAGCCGATGACGAAGATCAGCACGCTCAGGTGCAACGGCAGGCCGCTGAGGCCGAAGGCGCCGCCCTGGAGGGTCGCCGAGATGGCGATGGCGAAGAGCAGCAGGGGGAAGGCGAGGAAGGTGTCCATCAGCCGGCTGATGATCGAGTCGACCCGGCCGCCGTAGTACCCCGCGACGACGCCGAGGATCGTGCCGATCACGTTCGACAGGATCGTGGCGCCGAAGGCGACCACCAGCGACACCCAGGAGCCTTCGAGGATGCGGGTGGCGACGTCCCGGCCGAACTGCGGGTCCACACCGAGCGGGTGGTCCCAGCTCATGCCGCCCCAACCGCCCTTGGGCAGCGAGGTGTTGGCGTCGATCAAGCCCTGGTTGAAGGCGTCGGGGTCCAGGCCGAACATCGACTGGATCGGACGGGAGAGTGCCGCGACCAGGATCAGCAGGACGACGATGACACCGCCGGCGACGGCGACTCTGTCCTTCTTGAACCGGGTCCAGGCGATCTGTCCAAGGGAACGGCCCTCGATCTGCCCCTTATCGGCGCCGACGAGCACAGCCTCCGGCTGCGCCCCGGCTTCCGCCCCCGTGGTCTCGATCGGTGCGGTCACTGTGACCCGACCCCTCTCGCCGGTGGTTACCGGCTTACGCCTGCCGCGGATTAGCGGCTTTGTCGACATGCAGTGGACATGGGTCGCTGGACCCTGTGTCTGAAACGCGAGTCTTCAGCGTGGCTGCGATCACCCGCCAGGCCTGACGGCGAAAGTATGCGCAACCGTGATGCTTAACTAGGGATTCCGTTATCCGAACAGTGGGTAACGGACCCCGGACGCCGGGCACTTGGGACAGAACGGAGATCCGGCGTCTTTTGGGGCACCACACCGCTATCTACGCGCGAAGAAATGTGTCGTAGACGTAAATCCTGCGGAGAAGCGGAGAAGAGGACTCGCCGGGTCAGTATCCACCACGGACGGGTGGGTAGCCGTACCCACCCGCCTGGGCGGGCGCCGCGTGCGCCTCACGGTCGTAGAACGGGCGCGCGTTCGCCCGCAGCCAGAGCGCCACCGGGTCGTACTCGTCGGACATCGCCACGGTCGAGACCGGCAGCCCGTCCGGGACCACGCCGATCGACTGCTGCATCATGCCGCGCACCGAGTCCACGGCCGGCGGACTGGTGTCGTAGACGTCGAGACCGATCGCGAGATACGGCGCTCCGAGCGCGGGCTGCACCCAGGCGCGGCGCAGGGCGCGGACCGCCGGGGTGCGGTGGGCGTTCTGCGTGAGCAGGGCGTAGAACTGCGGGATCTCGATGCCCGGCTCCGACAGGCGCAGGGGCCCTGCCGGCTGGCGTTCCAGGCCGGTGGCGATACGGCGCAGGTCCAGCCAGGGGATGCCGACGCCGCCGCCCGGCGCGTGCGGGTTGAGCCAGAGGCCGAAGTGGTCGGGGTAGAGGGTGCGGGCGACGTCGAGGCCGTCGACCACCTCGTAGGAGCGGTTCCAGCCGCTCGCCGACAGTTCCTGTGCGGAGGTGACGCAGGGGGCGTAGCCGTACTTGTCGACCTGCATGTTTCCGTACTGGGCGTCCGGGGAGCCGGACTGGCCGTGCCACAGGAGCATCCAGATCTGGCCGGAGTGGGGGGTCGCGAGGGCGCGCAGGAGCGCCTCGTAGGCGTCGTAGCGCCCGGGCGTCACCTGGCGCAGCATGTGCTCGACCTGGCCGGTCGCGGTGCCGCTGGCGCTCACGTGTCCGCTCCTTTTTGTAGGTGCCCTGCGTTTGGAAACAGCTTAAGCGCCCAATGGGTGGGGGCCTGGGGTGCGTTCGCGAGTGGCGGTGCGTTGTGGCTGAGCGCGCAGTTCCCCGCGCCCCTAAAGGGGCGCCTCAGTGACCCTGCGTATAGAAGGGTCGCACTGTCTGCCTCATCCAGTCCGCCACCGGGTCCTGGGTTACGTCCAGGAGGACCAGGTTTACCTGCCAGGGGACTGTGGTGGTGCCCAGGGCTCGGGCCAGGGCTTCCATGGGGGCCGCTCTCAAGTCGCCGTCCCAGTTGGTGAGTTCGACGCCTACGAACATCACCGGGTCGGCCGTCTCGATGGCGGCGAGGCAGCGGCGGGCCGAGCCGACGACGCCGATCGCGGCGAACTCGGCGGAGGCCGCGGCGAGGAAGTCGACCGGGTCGTCCTGCCAGTCGGGTTCGAAGAGGCGGACGCGGCCGCCGCTGGTGGGGCCGTCGAGGGCGGAGCGGCCGATGCGGCACAGCTCGGCCACCGCGAGGGGCGGGAGGGGGACACCGACCACGCCGCCCGGGTTCACCGCGAGGCCGACCTGCGGGGGCAGCCCGCGGGCGAACTCCACCGCCGGCGCGATCGTGAACGACAGATGCGAGCCGACGACCTGGCGGAACTGCTCCTCGGAGCTGAAGACCGGGACGAACGCCTGTCCCTCGATGTCCAGCGTCGGCAGGTCCAGGGGGCCGCTCTGCGGGCCGCCGCCGCTGGGGAGCGGGACCCAGACGAAGCTGCGGCCGAGCACTTCGACGATCCGGCCGCCGGCCGAGGGCATGCCGAGGGACGCCGAGAGCACCTCCTCCAGCTCGTTGCCCGGCCAACCGCCGTGCGGATGGGGGTGGGGGTGCGCCTGACCGGGAAAGTCCGCCGGGAAGTCCATCTACCTACCGCCTGCTGGTGAAACCGCCTGCTGTAACCCTGCTGTGGCTGAAAAGGCTAGCGGCTCAGTCCGCGAAGTCGATCCGGCGCAGCACGTCCGCCGCGTCCCGGTCCAGGATGACCGCCGAGTCGACGCCCCGGGGCAGCTCACCGCGCTCCACCGAGCGCAGCAGCCGGGCGGCGGCCCTGCGGTGCCGCAGGAACGCGTACCGCGAGACTCCGCGCCCCCGCTCGCGCTGGCCGTCGAGCGCGAGGTCCGGGCTGACGTCGAGGAACACCAGGTGCAGCGCGCCGCCCCGGCGCCCGGCGGCCCGGGCCAGCCAGCCGCGCACCCAGGTCTGCGTACCGCAGTCGTGCACGACGGCTCCGGACGCGGAACGCAGCACGCGGTGCAGCCCGGCGTAGTGCGCGACGCGGACCAGGGGGCGGTAGACCGCGTAGGGAAGGACGCCCGATATACGGGACATACGGGCGTCCCAGCGGTCGCGGGTGTCCTGGCTGTCGACGCGGACGCCGTCGCCGCCCGCCACCGCGCGCCGCATCAGCGTGGACTTGCCGCTGCCGGGCAGGCCGGTGACCACGACCAGGTCGCGGGGGCCGAAGAGGAGTCCGTGCGGACTGCGGCCGGCGCGCTCGCGGAGATCGCGGACCGTCCGCACCGGCCGGGCCGGGCATGCCTCCCTGGCCGGGGCCGAGGGCTGCTTGGGCAGCGCTACGGCCGAGGTCGTGGCGTACACCGTGGTCCTTGTCACCGTGATCGTCCTCCCTGCGGGGTCAGGAAAGGTTCTCCCCACTGAACGTAAAGAGAAGGTAATGCACGGTGTCTCGCGGTTCCGTTCGCGTCCGGCCACAGGCCTGTTACAAAGCCTGTGCGATGATGTGCCCGCCTAACTGCATACCGGCCGCTTGAATCCGCGCGGGAGAGTCCCCGGTCGTACGTCGTCAGTCGTACGTCATCCGGGGCGCCGAAGGAGCAAGTCCCTCCCTTGAATCTCTCAGGCCCCGTTACCGCGCGGGCGAGGCACATCTGAAAAGCGGGCCGCCCTCCCGGTGGCCCCACCCAAGGTGCAACCCATGTCCCGCGTGCGGTCATGGCGAACCTCTCAGGTCCCGATGACAGATGGGGAGGAACGACCTCGCCGTCATGCCTTGGGAGACCGACCGATGAGCAGTACCGCCATCCCTGAGAAGCGCCGCACCGCGCTCGACGCGCTGCACCGCTCGCTCGGTGCGACGATGACCGACTTCGCCGGCTGGGACATGCCGCTGCGCTACGGCTCGGAGCGCGACGAGCACCTCGCCGTCCGCACGAAGGCCGGCCTCTTCGACCTCTCCCACATGGGCGAGATCACGGTCACCGGACCGGACGCGGCCCGTCTCCTCAACTACGCCCTCGTCGGCAACATCGCCTCCGTGGGCCTCGGCCGCGCCCGCTACACCATGATCTGCCGGGCCGACGGCGGCATCCTGGACGACCTGATCGTCTACCGGCTGGCCGACGACGAGGCTGCATCTTCTGACTACATGGTCGTGGCCAACGCCTCCAACGCCCAGGTGGTGTTGGACGCGCTGGTGGAGCGTTCCGAGGGCTTCGACGCCGTCGTCCGTGACGACCGTGACGCGTACGCGCTGCTCGCCGTCCAGGGCCCCGAGTCCCCCGGCATCCTCAAGTCGCTCACCGACGCCGACCTCGACGGCCTGAAGTACTACGCCGGTCTGCCCGGCACGGTCGCGGGCGTCCCCGCGCTGATCGCCCGCACCGGCTACACCGGCGAGGACGGCTTCGAGCTGTTCGTGTCGCCCGCCGACGCGGAGAAGCTGTGGGCGGCGCTGACGGAGGCCGGGGCGTCTGTCGGGCTGATCCCGTGCGGGCTGTCCTGCCGGGACACGCTGCGCCTTGAGGCGGGCATGCCGCTGTACGGGCATGAGTTGTCGACCGAGTTGACGCCGTTCGACGCCGGGCTCGGCCGGGTCGTGAAGTTCGAGAAGGACGGCGACTTCGTCGGACGTACGGCCCTGGAGGCGGCCGCCGAGCGCGCCGCCTCGCAGCCGCCGCGCGTCCTCGTCGGGCTCGTCGCCGAGGGCCGCCGGGTCCCGCGCGCCGGGTACCCCGTCGTCGCCGACGGCCAGGTGATCGGCGAGGTCACCTCCGGCGCCCCCTCCCCCACGCTGGGCAGGCCCATCGCCATGGCCTACGTCGACGCCGCGCACTCGGCGCCGGGCACGGCCGGTGTCGGCGTGGACATCCGGGGCAGTCACGAGCCGTACGAGGTCGTGGCGCTGCCGTTCTACAAGCGCGAGAAGTGACAGTCGTCGTAGCGTCACGTCCGTGACCCGGGGCGGATCGCCCCTGCCCGCCGATGTCCTCCGTAGTCCCCCATTCATCAGCACTCCCCCGCGTACAGGAGAATTCAGGCCATGAGCAACCCCCAGCAGCTGCGCTACAGCAAGGAGCACGAGTGGCTGTCGGTCGCCGAGGACGGCGTCTCGACGGTCGGCATCACCGAGTTCGCGGCCAACGCGCTCGGCGATGTCGTCTACGCCCAGCTCCCCGACGTCGGCTCCACGGTGACCGCGGGCGAGTCCTGCGGTGAGCTGGAGTCGACGAAGTCGGTGTCCGACCTGTACTCGCCCGTCGGCGGCGAGGTCACCGAGATCAACGAGGACGTCGTGAACGACCCGTCGCTGGTGAACTCGGCCCCCTTCGAGGGCGGCTGGCTGTTCAAGGTGCGCGTCGCGGAGGAGCCGGGCGACCTGCTCTCCGCCGACGAGTACACCGCGTTTTCCGCCGGCTGAGGAGTCGTAGCACCATGTCTGACCACACGTCCGACCACACGTCCGTCCTGAACACTCCCCTGCACGAGCTCGACCCGGACATCGCCGCGGCCGTCGACGCCGAGCTGCGCCGGCAGCAGTCCACGCTGGAGATGATCGCCTCGGAGAACTTCGCTCCGGTCGCGGTCATGGAGGCACAGGGCTCGGTCCTCACCAACAAGTACGCCGAGGGGTATCCGGGCCGTCGTTACTACGGCGGCTGCGAGTACGTCGACGTGGCCGAGCAGATCGCGATCGACCGGGTCAAGGAGCTGTTCGGCGCCGAGTACGCCAACGTGCAGCCGCACTCGGGCGCCTCCGCCAACCAGGCCGCCCTGTTCGCGCTGGCCAAGCCCGGCGACACGATCCTCGGCCTGGACCTGGCGCACGGCGGCCACCTCACCCACGGGATGCGGCTGAACTTCTCCGGCAAGCAGTTCGATGTGGTCGCCTACCACGTCGACCCGCAGACCGGTCTGGTCGACATGGCCGAGGTCGAGAAGCTCGCCAAGGAGCGCCGCCCGAAGGTGATCATCGCGGGCTGGTCGGCGTACCCGCGCCAGCTGGACTTCGCCGAGTTCCGCCGGATCGCGGACGAGGTCGAGGCGTACCTGTGGGTCGACATGGCGCACTTCGCGGGCCTGGTCGCGGCGGGGCTGCACCCGAACCCGGTGCCGTACGCGGACGTCGTCACGTCCACGACCCACAAGACGCTGGGCGGCCCGCGCGGCGGCATCATCCTGGCGAAGAAGGAGTTCGCGAAGAAGCTGAACTCCTCCGTCTTCCCGGGCTTCCAGGGCGGTCCGCTGGAGCATGTGATCGCCGCGAAGGCGGTCTCCTTCAAGGTCGCGGCGAGCGAGGACTTCAAGGAGCGGCAGCGGCGTACCGTTGAGGGTGCGCGGCTGCTGGCCGAGCGCCTGGTGCGGGACGACGTGAAGGCCGTAGGGGTCGACGTCCTGTCGGGCGGTACGGACGTGCACCTGGTCCTGGTCGACCTGCGCACCTCCGAGCTTGACGGCCAGCAGGCCGAGGACCGGCTCCACGAGGTGGGCATCACGGTCAACCGCAACGCCGTCCCGAACGACCCGCGGCCCCCGATGGTCACCTCGGGTCTGCGCATCGGTACGCCGGCGCTGGCGACCCGCGGCTTCACGGCCGAGGACTTCGCCGAGGTCGCGGACGTGATCGCCGAGACGCTGAAGGCGCCCAGTCCCTTCGAGGAGGCCGACGTGGCGGGTCTGAAGGCCCGGGTTACCGCGCTGGCGGAGAAGTACCCGCTGTATCCCGGGCTGTAGGTCGGCCCACCGGGCGGCAGTCGCCGTCGGGGACACCGGCGCACACTGGGAGGTGCGCGCCGGTGTCCTACCCCCTTGCACCACCCTGCTTGTCCTGCGTTCTGAGGAGTCACCGTGGCCATCTCGGTCTTCGACCTGTTCTCGATCGGCATCGGCCCGTCCAGCTCCCACACGGTCGGCCCGATGCGGGCGGCCCGCATGTTCGCGCGCCGGCTGCGCAACGAGGAACTGCTGGACTCCGTCGCCTCCGTCCGCACCGAGCTGTACGGCTCCCTCGGCGCGACCGGCCACGGGCACGGCACCCCGAAGGCGGTGCTGCTCGGCCTGGAGGGCGAGTCGCCGCGCACGGTGGACGTGGAGGGGGCGGATGAACAGGTCGAGCGGATCAAGGAGTTGGGGCGCATCCGGCTCCTCGGCGAGCACGAGATCCCGTTCTCCTACGACTCCGACCTGAAGCTGCACCGCCGAAAAGCCCTGCCGTACCACGCGAACGGCATGACGCTGTGGGCGTACGACGCGGCGGGCACCGAGCTGTTGTCGAAGACGTACTACTCGGTGGGCGGCGGTTTCGTCGTCGACGAGGAGGCGGTGGGCGCCGACCGCATCAAGCTGGACGACACGGTCCTCAAGTACCCCTTCCGCACGGGCGACGAGCTGCTGCGGCTGACGCAGGAGACCGGTCTGTCGATCTCCGCGCTGATGCTGGAGAACGAGCGCGCCTGGCGTACGGAGGAGGAGATCCGGGCCGGGCTGCTGGAGATCTGGCGGGTGATGCAGGCGTGCGTCTCGCGGGGCATGTCGCGGGAGGGCATCCTGCCCGGCGGCCTCCGGGTCCGGCGCAGGGCGGCCATGTCGGCACGCCAACTCCGGGCGGAGGGCGACCCGTTGGCGCACGCGATGGAGTGGATCACGCTCTACGCGATGGCGGTGAACGAGGAGAACGCGGCGGGCGGGCGAGTCGTCACGGCCCCCACGAACGGCGCCGCCGGAATCATCCCGGCCGTCCTGCACTACTACATCAACTTCGTGCCGGGCGCGGACGAGGAGGGCGTGGTCCGCTTCATGCTCGCCGCCGGCGCGATCGGCATGCTCTTCAAGGAGAACGCCTCCATCTCCGGCGCGGAGGTCGGCTGCCAGGGCGAGGTCGGCTCGGCGTGCTCCATGGCGGCGGGCGCGCTGGCCGAGGTCCTCGGCGGCTCCCCGGAACAGGTCGAGAACGCGGCCGAGATCGGCATGGAGCACAACCTCGGCCTCACGTGTGACCCCGTCGGCGGCCTCGTCCAGATCCCCTGCATCGAACGCAACGGCATGGCCGCGGTGAAGGCGGTGACCGCGGCGCGGATGGCGATGCGGGGGGACGGTTCGCACAAGGTGTCCCTCGACAAGGTCATCAAGACGATGAAGGAGACGGGGGCGGACATGAGCGTGAAGTACAAGGAGACGGCCCGGGGCGGGCTCGCGGTGAACATCATCGAGTGTTGAAAGGCCCCGGGAAATCCCCTGGGACGGGCGCCTGACCTGGGAGTTCGCGGCACCCTGGATCACTGTTCCGATCCGCCCCGACCCGCCTGGAGCAGCGGCTGACCGGCCTCTCTGCGTCATCCGCCCCGCCGTGGAGGCGGTGCTCGCCCGATGACCAACCGGGAACACCTCGTCCTCCAAGGCGGCCTGCTCCTCGCCCGGTTCGGCGGACGCCGGTTCACCAACGGCCGTTCCTTCACGCGACGTTGCCCGACACCTCGAAGCGTGAAGAACGGCCGCCCTGCTGTCAGAACATCGACGACAGGCCGCTGGTGATCGAGGAGACGAGCTCCTTGCCCTCCTCCGCGACCTGCTTCACCACGGGAGCCACCCGCTTGGCGACCGGGGTGATCCACTTGGACTGGCCGTAGGTGACCAGGCTCAACGCGGTGCCCGCCGCGGCCCAGCCGAACTCGCCGCTGGTGAAGCCGTATTCGATGCCGGTGAACAGGGTGCTCAGCGCGCCGGCTCCCATCGCTATGTCGGCGAAGACCGCCGCGGCCGGGAGACCGACGACGGCGAACGGGGGAAAGACGAGGCTGGCGAGGCCGAGGCCGGCGGAGATGAACCCCGCTCCGATGCTGACGTAGTTGAAGGCGTCGGCCCACCAGCCGGCGTCCGAGTACCACGCGTCGTTGTCGGAGCCGCTGCCGTTCTGGTTGACCTCGTCGTTGGTGCCGTTGTCGGCCGGGTTGCTGCCGTTGTTCCGGTCCTCCTGCGCCTTCTCGGCGGCCTCACGGGCGGCCTCACGGGCCTCGGCCTGGCGCTTCTCGATGACGATGGCGCGTGCCTGGGTCGCCGCCGCGGCCGCCGTGGCCGCGTCCCGGCCCGCTTCGAGCTCGGACGCGCGCGCGTCGGCCGCGGACGCCTGGGCGCTGTAGGAGGAGGCCAGGGCCGAACGGGCCGAGTCGATCGCCTTGTTCGCGGAGTAGTTGGCCGAGCGGGAGGCGGTGCGCGCCGACGTCGCGGCGGCCGAGGCCTTGGCCGCCGAGGCCTGCGCGTCCGCGGCCGACTTGTCCGCCGCGTCGGCGTTCTGTCTGGCCTGGTCGGAGTACTGGCCGGCCTTCGTCCCCGCGGCGACGGCCTTGTCCGCCCACTCCTGGGCCTCCGTGGCGGCTTCGCGGGCGGTCGCCGCCACCTGTGACGCCAGCGCCGCGGTCTGCTGCGCCGCGTAGGCGGTCTTGGCCGCGGCGGCGATCGCCCCCTGGATCGCCGCGACGTGGGTGGCGGAGTCGTGGTCGAGCTGGGCCGAGGAGTGCTGCACGACCTGGACGAAGTTCCGGCGCATCCACGTCGGCCCTTCCAGGGCGACGTCGCCGTAGGCCTTGGTGTAGTCGCCGCCGTTCGCCACCGAGGTCGCGGTCTCGACCGCGTCGTCCTCCCGCACGGCGGCGGGGTAGGTGCGGTCGAAGAAGTCCTGGAGCGCCTCCGGGGTGTTCTCGTCCAGCGCGTCGTTGGCCGCCTCGGTGACGGCCTTGCCCGGCTTCTGGTCGAGGATCTTGCCGATCTGCACCCGGTTGTCGTCCTGCGAGGCCTTGATCACCCCGGAGGTGAGGAAGTCGCCCACCGCCGTGGAGCTGGTGCTCGCCAGCGCGGCCTGTGCCGCCCTGGCGATGGCGGGGTTGGAGACCTGGGCGATGTAGAGGACGGTCTCCCGGTCGTCCTGGCCCTGGGCGACGCCCCGGTCGAGGTCGATCCAGGAGAACACGTCGTCGTCGCTGCCGGACAGCGCGAACTGGGCGGCCTCCCGCGTCCAGGCGCCCTTGGCTTCGAGCAGCGCGGTGGCGGCCTTGCGGCCCAGCGTGGCGGCGAGCGACAGGTCGCCGTCCGTGAAGAGGGCCTTCTCTGCGCCGCTGATCAGGTCCTTGGTCGCCTGATCGGTCTGCGCTTCCTGGGCCCGCTTGTTCGCGTACTCGGCCAGTTCCTGTGTCTCGATCTCGGCCAGCAGCCGGGCCTCGTCCACGCCTTGGAGCCGCTCCTGCTCCAGGCGCGCGAGCTCCGCGTCCCGGGCCGCCTTGGCGACCGCCATGGCGTCCGTCACGGCCTTGGTGGCGGTGTCGGAGGCCTTGACGGCCTCGCCGGCGTGGGCGGTGGACTTGTTCGCGAAGTCGATGGCCTTGCCCGCGTTCGCCACGGCCTCGTCGACGGCGTCGGCCGCCTTCTCGGCGTGGGCGGCGGCGGAGTTGGCGGCGTCCCGCGCGGCGGCCGCGGCCGCCGCCGCCGTGTTGTTGAGGGCCTGGGCGGTGGAGGCGGCGTTGGTGGCGCGGTTGGCGGCGGTGGTGGCGATGGCGGCCTGCCGCTTGGCCTCGGCGGCCTGCGACTGGGCGACTCCGGACGCGGCGGCGGCCTGCGCGGCGGAGGTGGCGGCGGCCGCGGAGTTGCGGGCGGCGGAGGCGGCCGAGGAACTGGCGGTGACGGACTGCGCGCAGGCGGCCCGCGCGTAGTCGGCGGCCTTGGCCGCGGTACGGGCCTTGGCGGCGGAGTTGCGGGCGGCGACCGCCGCGTCCTTGGCCGCCTGGGTCTTGCTCGCGTCCTTGGAGGCGGCGATGGCCGCGTTGTAGGCACGGGACGCGGCCCCGCCGGCGACGGCCGCGGCCCCGCCTGCGGCGGTGGCCGCCATGGAGGCGCGGCGGGAGGCGTTCACGGCCGCGTTGGAGGCGTTGATGGCGATACGGGCGGCGTTCGCCGCGCCCGTGGCCGCGCTGGCCGCCTTGCGGGCCGCCGCCGCGGACTTCTGTACGTCGTCCTTGGCGGCCGCCGCCTCGGCCGCGGCCTTCTCCGCCGCCGCCTTCGCCGCGGCCGCGGCGGCCTGGGCCCGCTCGGACGCCTCGACGGCCAGGTCGGTCTCGGCCTGGGCGCGCTTGCCCTCCCGGTCGACGACCGCGACGAGTTCCTCGATGGTCGCCGACTCCTGGTCGCGGGCGCGGGCGATGTGCTGGCCGGTGTCGAGGAACCACTGGATGTCCGTCGCGGTGCCGTCCAGGGCGCGGTTCGCGTACTTCTGCACCTCGGGCCCTGCCTTGACCAGCATGGCGGCGACCTGGACCTGCGAGTCCTCAAGGCGGGCGGTGTACTGGCCCTCCGTCAGGAACGCCTCCAGCGCCGGCCGGGTGCCCGTGTCCAGGGCGGCGGACGCCTTGCGCTGGAGGGCCGTTCCGCCGGTGGCCGACAGGATGGCGGTCGCCACCTGGAGGTCTTCCAGGAGAGCCGGCTCGTAACCGCCCTGGAGGAAGGCGGCGATGGAACTGTCGCCGTTGTCGAGAGCGGCGACGGCCTCGCGGCGCAGGCCCTTGCCGGAGCGGGTGAGGTAGCTGGCGATCGCGACGCGGTTGTCCTCCGTCGTCACCGTCGACAGCGTCTGGGCGAGGAAGGTGGTGATGTCGGCGTCGGTGCCGAAAAGCGCGTCGGCCGCTGCCGCCCTGGTGGCCCTGCCGCCCGTCATCCAGGCCTTGACCACCTTCGCCCGGGCGGTGTCCGGCAGCGCGAGCGGACCGGCCGTCGTCGCTGCCGCGTCGGCCGCTCGGGCCACGGGCGCCCACGTCAGGGGCGTGCTGGCGGCGGCCGTCACCGCGGCGAGCGAGCCGAGCACTCGTCTGCGGCTCCAGAAGATCGTCTGCATGTGGATTTTCCCCCGTGGTTTCTGTGTGGCCCCCGGTGGGGCGTGCGTGCTGCCTGCGCGATGACGTGACCATACAAACGCAGGTTCGCAGAGCAATCAATGTGCCGCCGTGAATTTAAAAAGCGGCTGGAATCCGACACAGAAAGCTTTCTTTATCTCTTCGTTATAGAAGCCGTACAACCCTTCAGCGGTGTGATGAGCGTCACATCGGAGCTCCAACTGCCGTCCTTTTTAAGGGTTTTGAGGAGTGGACAAACCCGAGGAAGCGAGGTGGCATCTAGGCGGGGGAAAGCGATGCGGAAGCACTCGCGGCTTTGTCTATTTCCTTCACGTTTGCCTTGAAGCGCGCTACTGAAATCGATTCGGAAGCCACGAGTTTAGGAAAGTGATGAAGTCGCGTATCACATCTGCGGCACAGCCGCGGCGTAATAGATTTCTGGCCCGCACCCTGGCCACGGCCGCGGTCGGCGCCCTGGCGTGGGCCGCCCTGGCGGTCGGCGTCCCCGGCGGATCCCACGCCGAGGCCGGCCCGGCCGCGGCCGTCGCGGACAGCGCCCCCGGCTACGCGGTCGAGAACTTCGACTACCCGCAGGCGGACAAGATCCTCGCGGAGAAGAACATCGTGCTCAAGCGGGGTGACGGTCACATCACGCTCGCCGACTGCGTGAGCGGCACCGGCCAGCTGGAGGTCCAGGCCCGGGACCAGAGCAAGGTCTGCTTCGACGTCAAGGGCAACTCCGGCTGGCTGACCCTGGAGCTGCCGTCGGTCTACCTCATCCGCGGCAACGACTACACGACCGAGGCGGAGATGACGGTCGGCACCGAGGAGCAGTCGTACGACATCGCCAAGAACGCCTGGACCCCGGTGGGCGAGAGCGCGGACGACCAGGCCCGTGAATGGACGCTCCTGGAGCTTCGGACCTCCAAGTAGCGCCCTGCCGAGCACTCCTGCCCGATCCGCCACCACCCACCAGGGAACCGACTTCATGACCTACGCCAGACCTGTGCGCCTCGCCGCACTGGCCGCCGCGCTGACCCTCGGCTCCGCCGGGCTCGCGGCCGCCCCCGCCACCGCCGTCACCGGCCCCGCTGTCGCCGCCGCCGACACCACCTACGCCTACACCGCGCAGATCACCCTCGGCGATCACGACCGCGGCTGCTCCGGCGTTCTCGTGGACGCCGAGTGGCTGCTGACCGCGGCCAGTTGCTTCGCCGCCGACCCGGCCGCCGGCCTGAGCGTGCCCGCGGGCAAGCCGGCCGTGAGGACCACCGCCGTCATCGGCCGCTCCGACCTGACCGGCACGGCCGGCGCGGCCCGCGAGATCGTCCAACTGGTCCCGCGCACCGACCGCGACGCCGTCCTGGCCCGCCTCGACCGCCCGGTCACGGGCGTCAGCCCGATTGCCCTGGCCACCGCCGCGCCCACCGCCGGCGAGACCCTCACCCTCGCCGGCTACGGCCGCACCGCGAGCGAATGGGCACCGCTGAGCCTGCACACCGGCGCCTTCACCGTGAACTCCGCCGCCACCACGACCGCCTCGGTCACCGGCACGAGCGGCATCGCCGCCTGCATGGGCGACACCGGCGGCCCCCTGGTCCGGGCCGGCAGCGGCACCGCCCAACTGGCCGCCCTCGCCAGCCAGTCGTACCAGGGCGGCTGCTACGGCATCGACGCCGGCGTGACCAGCACCGGCGGTGTCGTCTCCCGCGTCGACGACCTCGCCTCCTGGGTGAGCGCGACCGTCGACGCGGTGCCCGTCACCGACTTCAACTGCGACGGCGTCGGGGACATCGCGGTCTCCGACCCCGGGGCCACCGTGGGCGGCGACGCCGGGGCGGGCCTGGTGCGGATCGTGTACGGCGGCGGCAAGGGCACCGCCGAGATCAACCAGGACCTCGACTGGGTGACCGGCGCCGGCGAGGCGGGCGACAGGTTCGGCGAGTCCATCGCCACCTTCGACTACGACGAGGACGGCTGCACCGACCTGGCCGTGGGCACCCCGGCCGAGGACATCGGCACCGTCGCCGACGCCGGCATGGTCGACATCCTGCACGGCGCGACCGGCGGCCTCGGCACCGGCACGGCGAAGGACACCCACCTCGAACAGGGCGCGGGCACCGGCGGACTGGCCGCCTCCGCGAGCGAGACCGGCGACCGTATGGGCCACGCCCTGGCCGCGGGCGCCACCACCACCGGCGAGCCGTTCCTGGTGATCGGCGTGCCCGGCGAGGCCCTCGGCTCCGTCGCCAAGGCCGGCAGCGCGATCTATCTGCACGGCACCACCAACATCGCCGTCAACCAGGAAGCCACCGGTGTCGACGGAGCGGCGGAGGCGGGCGACGGCTTCGGCACCAGCGTCGCCGCCGACGCCAACCACATCGCCATCAGCGCGCCCGGCGACGCCATCGGCTCCGACGCCAACGCCGGCAACCTGGCCGTCTTCTCCCACACGCTGAACTCCGAGGGCCGTCCCACCCCGCTGTTCGGCCTGGACCAGGACCTCGACACCGTCTCCGGCGCCGCCGAGGCAGGTGACCTCTTCGGCCAGTCCCTGGCTCTGGTCCCCTACCGCCCCTCGGCGACCGCTGCCGCCACCGAGTCGATCCTCGCGGTCGGCTCGCCCGGCGAGACCCTGGCCGTCGACGGCGTGGACAAGGCCGAAACGGGCTGGGTCCTGACCTTCCGGATCACCGCCGCAGGCACCTACAGCCAGTTGCAGGGCTACTCCGGGGGCACCGGCGAGGACGACGTCTCCGGCGTCTCCGAGGCCGGGGACCACTTCGGCCAGACCCTGGCCGCGGTGAACACCGCGCCGCGCTCGGTGAGTTCGGCAGGCACTCTCAAGCTGGCCGTCGGCATCCCGGACGAGGCCATCGGCACCACCGCGAGCGCGGGCGCCGTGCAGACCTTCTCGCTCCTCGGCACACCCGGCGCGAGCGACCGCTGGCTGGAGGCGGGCGACGGCGACGGCATCCCCGGCACCCCGGGCGCGAACCAGCGACTGGGCAGCAGCATCCACTACACCGGCGGCAACCTGTACGTCGGCATGCCCAACGGCCCCTCGGCATACGGCTCCCTGTACGCGCTGCCCCTGTCCAACGTGACCGCCGGCGGCACAGTCGCCGCGGTGACCACGTACCAGCCGGGCGCGGGCGGCCTCCCCGCCGCCGACACCGACTTCGGCTACGCGGCGCGCTGACCCATGAGCCCCTGGGGGCCGGCGACGGCCGGTTCCCAGGGGCTCTTCCGATGCCCCCTGCCAAGAGGAGAGGTATGACGACCAAGCATGCGATACGACCTGAACGGCCTGGACGAATACGTGTCAGATCGGCCGTACTGACCCTGCTGACCGTGGTGACGCTGGGGTTCACCACGCCTGGCGTGAGCTACGCGCAGCAGGGAGTGGAGGCGAAGCCGCGACAAGTGGGCACGATCGATGCGGCGGATGTGCCGGCGACCGCGCCCCTCACCAGGACCAGCGCCTTTCCGGCGGACTCCGGGGAGCACTGCGAGCCCACGCGGGCAGGCTCGAAGGAACGCCGGGCAGGCGCCGCCGAGGCATGTGTGAGCACGAGCCCCGCTCCGGCCGAGAGCACGGCGACAGAGCAGCGGACCCTCGCCGCGGCAGCAGTCGCCGGCGGCTGCGACATCACCAGCCCCGGCACCTACTCCTACGAGCGCTTCGGGTACTGCGTGACCGGGGTGAGCGTCGTCTACATCCTGCGTGACAGCAACGGCAAGGAGCTGGGACGCGGCACCCTGGAGATCTCGACCAGTGCGACCCTGCCCGCGAGTGGCACGACGTGGAGCGAGCAGGTCACGGTGACGATGGCCGCCGCGAGCGGCGAAGTCACCGCTCTCAACGCCAAGTTCCGGGCCGCCTGCACCACCGGCTGCACAGCGACGAAGACCGCGCCCTGGTACGGCGGCGACCTGACCCTGGGCCAGTCCCTCACCGGCACCGTCGCCTACTCCTCGGCGCCCGCCCTGAACAGCAGCGTCGACTTCACCACCTCGTACAAGCTGTACGTGACCTCCCCGGGTGCCACGGCCGTCGACCCGAACGCCTCGTGGGACAACCCGCGCAAGATCCGTTGCGACGACGCCGTCAGGGATGTCACGGCCGAGCCCACGGCGTCGCCGGGCTGCGTCATCCCCACAGTCACGGCCGTCGTGCCGATGAGCACTCAGGGCTCGGACCAGGGCGGTGCGGTGGCGGCCTACCTGTGGGCCCAGCAGAACCTCGTCGACCACTGGGGCCGGGACACGCTGCTGACCCGGGCCAAGAGCGGCGTCGCCGACCGTACGAGTCGCACCTGTGGAAGCGCGTCGTCGAAGCCGTTCGCGGACGCGACCGACCTCATTCCGACCGACACCTGTGCCGCGTTCCCCTTCGCGGAGACCCAGGAAGGAGGAACGGACGGAGCCCGATGCGCCGAGGTCATCCCCAACCAGGGCAACGGTGGATGGATCATCTTCGAGCTGGGAGGCGGTTCGAGTGTGGACCCCGCCAAGCCCTGCGTACGTGCCCATGTCGCGCTTGCCGACAAGCAGTTCGCCGACGGTCAGCTCTCGGAAGGCTTCAAGAGCCAGCGGGTCATCGACGCCGACCAGTTCAAGCTGGCACTCACGGCGTCGATCGACGGCTCGCACGCTGCCTGCCTGGGGGTCTCGCCGGAGGGGGCGCGCCTGGCGGGCAACGGGTGGATCCTGAACACCACCGAACCGGTCGCCCACGTCAACAAGACCACCAACCCGCAGGGTGCGGCCGGTGTCCGGGCGACCACGGCCCAGGCCTGCCTGGGGAAGACGCCCGGACCGGGCAGTGATGCCGGGGGAGACATCACCGGCTGGCAGGACGCACAGCTGTTCGCCCAGGCGAACCAGCTCGACACCGCCGGACTTTCTCGGTGCCACCTGATCGCCAATATCCTCGGCGGGAGGATCTCGAAGAACCTCGTCCCCTGCTGGCAGGTGGGGATGAACACCGGTGCGGGAAGTATGTGGGACTACGAGGAGCAGGCCCGGGACGAGGTGGCGGAGCAGTCGTTCGGGGAGGACGACGCGATCCTTTATCAGGTCACGCCCACGTATCTGGACGCCACCAGCACGATTCCCGTGGGAGTTACGATGAGCGCCGTCATCGAGCGTGAGGACGGATCGGTGGAGCAGCTGTTCCCCGACGTCTACATCCCCAACACCCGTGGAAACACCGGGCTGTTCAACCTCGGTAACTGATCCCACCCTGTTCGTGCCATCGGGAGCCGGAATGAGTTTCACCACCCCGCCGCGGCCGTTGGACGTCGCCGCGGTCTTCCCTCAACTGGCCCCGCTGGCACGCACGGCGACCCGGCTGCACCCACGCCCCGGGTCACCGTCGCCGCACGACAGCTCTGTCGGCGGGCCGCTGCTGTGGCCCGCCGACCAGCCGTGGCCGTACTGCGAAGGGCCGCACGTGCCGAGCCGTCGGCCGGTCATCTCACCGGACGACATGCGGCTGCTGCGCCGCAACCGGGCGGCGGCGGCCGAACGGCGGCGCCGCGATCCCCAGGCGCCTGCGGCCACGCCCGAGGAACTGGCCACCGAGAAGCGGATCAAGGCCGGCCGGCCGTGGCCCGAGGGTCCGACGGCCATGCTGCCCGTAGCCCAGCTGTACGTCCGCGACATCCCCCTGCTGCGCCCGCCCGGGCAGTCCGAGGCCGATCTGCTCCAGGTCCTCTGGTGCCCCTTCGACCACCCGACACACCCCAGGACCGCGCTGTTCTGGCGGTCCGCCGCCACCGTCACCCACGTACTCGACGCACCGCCCGAACCACCCGTGCTCCAGTCCCGCGGCTATCTGCCGGAGCCGTGCCTGCTCGCACCGGAGCAGGTCACCGAGTTCCCCAACTTCATGGAGTTGAGCAAGGAACTGCAGCAGCAACTGGGAGACCCGCGCAGCTGGGAGGCGGCGGGAGCGGCGGTGGACAGCGCGTACGCGGCGGCCCCGGACGAGTTCTACGGGGAGCAGCTCTCCCATGCCCCCGGCTGGAAGGTCGGCGGCTGGACCCGCTGGGGCCTCACCGACCCCGTGCCCCGGCTCTGCCCCGCATGCGGCACCGAGGCGGATCCGCTGCTGACCATCGCCACCACCGAATGGAACGCCGGCAGCAAGAGCTGGACCCCCGAAGAGGAACAGACCGACCCCACACCACTCCTCCCCGGCACCCCTCCGGCGAACTTCACCATGCTCGACATCGCCCGGGGCTCCGACCTGCAACTCCACATCTGCCCGGCCTCCCCGGACCATCCCCACATCGAACTGGTCCAGTGAGCGCGGACGACGGACTCCGGCACGTTCATAGTGCGCCAGTGGCATAGTCGCTACGCTCCCTGCGGGGGTAACTGGCGTATGGATGGGGGAAGTTGATGGCGCATCAGAGACCGGTGCGGTTATGTTGCGGGGCCTTGGCCACCGGGCTGTTACTGGCCGGCTGTTCGGGGGCCGCGGGAGGCGGGACCACCGGGCCCGCCGGCTCCAAGGGCGCGACCACGGGCAGCGGCACGCGCTCCAGCCCGACTCCGGCTCCCAGCGCCACAGGCCTGGATTTCACCGCCGATCCCGGCCGCGCGCCGAAGACCTCCGCGGAGGCCGAACGCCTCGCCCGCGCCGTCGCGGCGGTGCCGATCAACTGGGGTCCCGGCTTCGTGAAGCGCGATCCGTACGAGAGTGACCCCGACTTCTGGCCCGTGCTCGACGCGGACTGCGTATGGGAGCGCGAGTCACTGCCCGCGACGGTGCTCGCCACCCTCACCCGTTACAGCGAAGTGCCCGCCAAGGACGGCAAGGGCCCGATCCGCGTCGCCGCCGTCGTCACCGTGCACCGCACCGTGAACGACGCCGACTGGGAGATGTCCGAGACCCTCGAAGAAGCCCTGCGCTGCCCCGACCAGCAGCTCCGCCAGGGTGAGCGGATCACCGGACTGGCTTCCCAGGGTTCGGACTTCGGCACCCTGGGCAACCTGGCCGCCGAGGACATGCTGACCGAGGGCGGCAAGTACTACAGCGACGAACTCGGCGGCCCCTACTACTACTCCTGGGCGCAGAGCCGACTGGGCCCGGTCACCGTCGCCGCCGTCGGCAAGGGCTCCGAGGGCAGGTCCGCGGACGAGGTCAGCGCCGCTCTTCAGCAAGGCGCGGGCGCCATGATCAGCCGCGCCAAGGGCGAACTGGAGGCCGCGGAATGAGCGGGCCGCTGCTCCCCACCGACCCTGCCTCGATCGGCGGACACCGGCTGCTGGCCCGGCTCGGCGCGGGCGGCATGGGCGTGGTCTACCTCGGCCGTACGGAGGCCGGAACGCTGGCCGCGGTCAAGGTCATCCAGGCCGAGTACGCGGACGAACCGGACTTCCGCGCCCGGTTCCGCCGCGAGGTGGCGGCGGCCCGCCGGGTGACCAGCCCCTGGGCGGTGCCGGTCACCGGCGCCGACCCGGACGCGGCGGCACCCTGGCTGGCCACCGCGTTCGTGCCGGGCCCCTCGCTCGGGGAGGCGGTCGTAGGTCATGGTCCGTTACCCGTCAGGAGCGTACGGGTCCTGGGCAGGATGCTCGCCGCGGCGCTGCGCGAGGTGCACGCCGTCGGTCTTGTCCACCGTGACGTCAAGCCCGCCAACGTCCTGCTCGCCGTGGACGGTCCGCGCCTGATCGACTTCGGGATCGCCCGCGCCGCCGACGAGACCGCGATCACCTCCACCGACCTGGTCGTCGGCACGCCCGGTTTCCTCTCCCCCGAGCAGGCCGAGGCGCGCGGCGCCGCGCTGGGCCCGGCGAGCGACATCTTCTCGCTGGGCTGCCTGCTGGCCTACGCGGTGAGCGGCCGTCCGCCGTTCGGTACCGGCGCGGTCGACGCCCTGCTCTACCGCACGGTCCACGACGAACCGGACCTGGAAGGCATCGAGGCCGACGAGGACACGGGCACCGATCTGCTGACGCTGCTGCACCTGTGCCTGGCGAAGGACCCGGCGGACCGTCCGACGGCCGAGCAGATCTGCACGGTGCTGCTGGCCGAGGACGCCGTCCCCAAGGGCGGGCCGATCGACTGGCTGCCCGACGACGTCGTACGGGGAATCGCCGACCGTTCGGCCGAGATGCTGGCGCTGCCCGACATCGAGCCGACCGTCGCCGACGCGCCGGGGGACGCGGAACCGGCGTCGCCCGGCCGACGACGGCTGCTCATGGCCTCCGGCGCGGCACTGCTCCTGGCGGCGGGCTCCACCGCGGCCTGGGCCGTCCTGCGCGACGACGACACCCCGGGCACCTCGGCATCGCCGACCCGCCACTGGGCCATAGGCGTGCAGGCGGATCTCAGCGGGCCGCAGCGAACGGCGGGACAGGCGCAGGAGCGCGGCGCGCGGCTGGCGGTCGAGCAGTACAACTCCCGTAGGAACAAGCCCTTCACGCTCACTGTGAAGACTGCGGACGACGGCGGCAGCGATGTGCGCGCACCGGCCGCGGCAGAGAAGCTGATCCAGGACGCGGACGTGCTGGCCGTGCTCGGTCCGTCCAACAACGAGACGGCCGTCAAGGTCCTCCCCGCGTACGACGGGGCATTTCTGCCGCTGCTGTCCGTCTCGTCCGGAGCACTGCTGCTGACCTCGGCGGAGCACCGGTCCTACCTCCAGTGCCGCCCCTCCGACGCGCTCATGTCCTTCCCGCTCGCCGTCCGTCTCGCGCAGCGGAAGGGGACGCGGCTGCCCGGACTGATCCAGGACCGCACCGCGCAGACGTACAGCTGGGACTGCGCCCAGGGCACCACCCTGCTGTTGCGCGGGTACGGCATCCCGCCCTACCCCCGGGTGATCCCGGCGAACACCCGGAACGTCAAGCCCGTCGTCACCGACATGCTGCGGGCCGGGATCGACTCCTTCATCTACGCCGGCTACGCGCAGGG
>NZ_JBLTJC010000030.1:0-51018 GCF_048158785.1 Streptomyces colwelliae
GGTCTGCATAACGTGGATGCGCGCGTACGACACCACCGCCGAGGCCGGCACGTTCAACTCTCCTGGAAGGGCGCGATGTTCGACACCGAAGACGTGGGCGTGCTCAGTGCTGTTCCTCCTGAATCACAGCCGCGAACCAGTCACCGTCGAACTGGGACGGTCTCGGCGGTTTCATCGGTCGACTCACTCATGCCACCCACCTCGTATCCAGACGTGCTGAGCAGCGGGTGTCGTCAACACGGCGCACCGTCACGGGGGTGGGCCGTCGTTCGATTCCGGAGGGCTGATGCACGAGGGTGGGGGCGGGATTCATGATGTCCTCCATCTGGGCGGGGAAGTGGCACTGGTGCTCTAAGAACGCGTCGGATCGGGCTCCGTCACGGCTCATTTCGTGAACACACGTTCTGATCGGGCTGTTGGGGCGGGCAGGGTGCGGCGGCGGGCCTTGAAATCTGTTCGACGCAGTCGGGTCACTCCTTCGGGGGATTGCCGTGCTGGCTGGGGATCCGGTGTGGGGCATGGCTGACCGGGCCGTGGCGAGGACGAGGCACGGCCCTGGTGGAGAGCGCTCAGATCAGGTAGAAGGCCGGTCGCGGATCATGCCGCGACGACCGTGAACGGCGCGGCGGGAAAGCGGCGGCCGTTGACCTGGATCGCGACGGTGTACGGGCCGGGAGTGATCTTCGTTGTGGCCGTCGAACGCAGCTTGTGCGGCTTGGCCAGAAGGAGCGGCCGACCGGGCTGGACGGTGTTGCGGTTGAGGAAGTAGACCTTCTCGCGCGGCTTGCCGGTGGGGGTGGTGGAGGAAATCACGAACATGACATCCACCGGGACGGCCACGGTGGCGGTGAGGGCGGCGGAGAAGGTCAGCACGTCGCCGTCGGCCAACTCGGTACGTTCCAGGACGAGGGGTGTCAGCTCGAGAGGTGCGTCGTGCGGGTAGCCGAGGAAGGCGTAGGCGTCCGGCGAGCCCTTCTTGAGCCTGCTCCGCAGGGCCGTCCTGGCGATGAAGGCGAAGTGCTGGTCGGTGGCGCTGGCGGTGTCCTTCCACCGCCCGAGGGTGGCCAGGACGAGTTCGGGCTGCGTGCCGGCGAGGTCGTGGAGGTGGTTGGCGACGGAGGTACGGACGTAGGTGCTGGAATCGGCGTAGAGCCGGTCGAGCACAGGGAGCGCCGCATCGTCGGGCAGGGAGATGCGGGGCGCGCAGGGCAGGAGGGGGCGGGTGGCTTCACTCGCGAGCCGGCGGGTCCGGTGGTCCTCGTCGCGGGACCACGCGTCAACGGCCTTCATCGTCTCGTCGGGGAAGTCGTTGAGGAAGTCCCGCACGGCGACCTCTGCCGAGAAGTACCGGGTGAAGCGCGCGAGGGCGTCGAGGGCTTGGTCCAGGTACTCGCCGGTGCGCAGGTAGCGCGCGACGAAGTCGGAGTGCGGGGAGTAGGTGTGCCACCCGAAGTCGTTTGTGATGCCGGCGGCTTCGGGAGTCGGCGGCAGCGAGCGCAGCAGGACGTCGAGGGCTTCGGTGCCGGTGACCGGAAGGTGGGTGTGCAGTGCCTGGCTGGTCCGAGAAATCCGGTCTTTCAGCTCCAGTGCGGGTAGGTCGGACATCACGTCCTGTACGAAGGCGCCGGCGTCGAAGTCTGGGCACACGCCGTGCACTTGGTGTCCGATCTGGGTGATGCGCTCGAGGTTGAGGGCGGTTTCCTTCAGGGGCACCTTCACGGCCTTCGCGGTCATGGGCAAACACTAGGGCTGGCGACGAGCGCAGACAGCGTGTTCTCGCCGCCGGTCATCCCTCGGAGCCACGGGAAGCGGCATGCTGTCGAACGGCAGCGCGATACAGCAGGCGGGGGTGGCGGGAGCTGTCGCACGGGGATGCGGTGTGGAGGGTGGCGAGGTTGTCCCACACGACGAGGTCGCCCTGACTCCAGCGATGGCTGTAGAGGTACGGCGCTCTGGTCGTGTGCTCCAGCAGGTCGTCGATCAGGGCGCGGCTGTCCTGATCGGAGAGTCCGGTGACGCAGCGGATCACCATGGAGCCGAGCAGCAGTGAGCGGGCTCCGGTGACCGGATGGGTCAGGACGAGCGGGTGCTCGACCTCTGGCTGGCCGGCGAGGCTCCCGGCCGCGGCCGACGACTGCCCGCCGCTGGCCTGGCTCTGCAACGCGCCGAGCTGCTGGATGGAGTGCACCGCGCGCATCTTCTCGATCCGCTGCCGTGCCGCCGGGGGGAGGCCGGTGTAGGCGCGGGTCGCGTCGGCGAAGCGGGTCTCGCCGCCTTCCTCGGGGGTGATGACCGAGTACAGCAGCGTCACGGCGGTCAGCTGTGGCTTGAAGCTGTTGTCGGCGTGCCATTCCTCCTCGTCGTCCCCGTCGTAGATGCCGACGTACTCGCCGTCCTCGACGATGTTGCTGATGACGGTCAGCCCGGGAAAGCCGCCGACGGCATAGCGGCGGTCGATGCTCGTGTCCACCGTTCCGAAGCAGGAGGCGACGGTCAGGAGATCGGCGTGGGTCAGGTGCTGGCGGGGCACGACCAGCAGCCTGTGCTGGTGCAGGGCTCGCGCCAGCTGGGGCGCGAGCCCTTCGGCTTCGGTCGCGAGGTTGCAGTCGACGACGGCGCCGAAGCCGCTGTCGTCGAGCGGGCGCAGCGACAAGGACATCGCGGCTCCTTTCGGAAGGGTGGCGGTCAGAACTGGGCCGACTGCTGGAAGACGCTGATGTCCTTGATGCCGGAGGCGGCCATACACAGCCGCTCGATGCCGATGCCGAGCCCGACGCTGTGGGCCGGCGCTTGCCCGGCGTCGATCGCCTTCCACGCCAGGGCCTGCTCGTCGTCGTACAGGTCCACCGCACGGGCCCGCTCGACGAACGCGGCCCGGTCGGGCTCGTCCTCGTAGCCGTGCACGACTTCGAGGCCGTCGATCAGGACCTCGAAACGGTTGAGGACGGCGGTCGTGCCCGGTGTGAGACGGGCGCACGGCTCGTCCCCGCCGATCGGGTACTCGGTCAGGAACAGTGCGGCACCCGTGCTCTGGGTCTCCAGTTCGCGCTCCACGAACCGGCCGAGCACCGTCTTGAACGGCACCTCGGTACCCATGTCCAGGTGGGCGGCCATCTGTGCGGGCAGATCGCCGAGGGGCTCGCGGCGCAGGTCGATGCCGAAGACGTCATGGATGTGGCCGGCGACAGAGACCCGCTCGGGGGTGTAACGGATGTGCGGGACGACCAGGCGCTCGGCCAGCGCGAACAGGAACTCGAAATTCTCGTCGGCGGCGTAGAGGTCGAGCATCTGGAACTCGGGCGCGTGCAGCTCGTCCGGCTTCTCGGGCCGGAAGCACTGACCGATTTCGAAGACCCGCCGGTGGTGCTCCATGTTCACGCGCAGCGCCGGGCCGATCATCGCCCGCAGGAAGCGGCCCCCGTCGAGATCGACCGGCACGCGACGTCCCGGGCCGAGGTCGGCTCTGCGCACCGTAGGGGTGACCACCTCGACGAACGTCTCTGAGCGCAGCGTGTCACGCAGGCTGAACAGCAGGTCGGACTTCATCACAACGGGGTTGAGCACGTGTGCTCCTCAAGGCCTCTGTTTTCAACGGCAAATGGAGGGAATCCGGTCGCCACGGCGTCCTCGTGCACGGCTCCTCGGCGGTCCCACAAGCTAGCCGCGGCGACGCGCGCAGCAGAAGCCCTTCTGCTGGCATCGCAGCGCCCGACGGCCCCGATCCGCCACTGTTCCAGGACGAGACTTCGGCGTTTCCGCAGCTCAGGTGGCATGGACGCGCAACGGTCACGCAACGGTCCCGTGCAACCGCCGCAACGCCCATAGCCGTTGCGGCTGCCTCCGGCGCAGCCCTAGCGTGACTGGCCAAGCGCCCAGCGCGACCACGTACCGCAACGCTCATCCAACGCTCATCCACGGATGGAGCGGACGTGCTCCGGCGCGACTTTCCACCGGCGGGCGCTCGCGCCCATGACGTCCGAGCCGACGGTTCAGCACCTCACCCGACCGCGGCCCGGCAGCTCCATCAGCCGATCACACGGACTCGCGGGGTCACCCGCGACCGAAGAGGGAGAACCTCCATGACCGCTACCGCCGCAATGACCCCGGACACCGGCCTGAAGGCCGGCATGCGCCCGGACGCCCCGGACCTGAAGGCCGGCATGCGTCCCGACGCCACCGACCTGAAGCTCGGCATGCGTCCCGACGCGGGCGCCCTCAAGCTCGGGATGCGTCCCGACGCCACCGACCTCAAGACCGGCATGCGCCCCGACGCCCCGGAGCTGAAGCTCGGGATGCGTCCCGACGCCACCGACCTCAAGGCCGGCATGCGCCCGGACAGCGCCCTCACCGCCGCCTGATCCGCGGCTGAACCACCCTTCCGTCGTCCTCCGGCGCGCCCGCCAACAGTGCGCCCGCCAGTGCGCTGCCCAGCCGCGGGCGCGCCGGAGCACGGCACATTCCCACCCCGCACCACATCGACTGGAGGACCTGATGGGCAGCCCCGCCAGCAGGACCCGCAACGGCACCGGAGCCTCCGGCCCCGTGCGTAAGGCCCTCGGCCAGCAGCTCATCACCGACCTGGAGAAGCTCTGCGGACGCCCGACGATCGGTCTGTGGGATGTCGCCTGGGACCTTGTCGCGATCGCCGCCGCAGCGATCGCCGGGCATCTCGTCGGCCACGTCGTCGGCCCGCTGATCGCCGTCTGCTACATCGGCGTGCGCCAGCGCCACCTGTCCAACCTCGGGCACGAGTGCGTGCACTCCAAGCTCATGGCCACCCGCCGCGGCAACCGGGTCATCGGATACCTGCTGACCGGGCTACTCGGTGAGGGCTTCGCGCCGTACCGCAGCAGCCACTATGTGCACCACGCCAAGCTCGGCTCCGACGACGATCCGATGTTCCAGTCCTACCTCGCGGGCAACATCCGTGCCGCCGGCCGGGCGCCCAGCCGGCGCGCGTTCGTCCTGCGGGTCATCGTGCGCAACGCCATGTGGCGCCTGCCGAAGACCGCCGTGCTGACCCTGGTCACCCGCGCGCCGGGGGAGGCGTGGCGAGCGCTGGCCGCCCGTGCCCTGATCTGGGCGGCCGTCGTCGCCGCACTGTGGCCCGTGGGCGGCGTGCCGTACCTCCTGCTCTACTGGCTGCTCCCGCTCGTCTTGGTGCGGCCGGTCGTCACGTGGATCACTGATCTGGGCAACCACGCCGGGCTGATCGAGAACGACGACATCCTCCTGCAGACCCGCGGCTGGAGCTCGCACTGGCTCACCCGGCACCTGCTCGGCGGCCATCTCGACGACATGTACCACCCCGTCCACCACTGGTGTCCGCAGATCCCCTGGCGGCGCCTGCCCGAGGCCCGCGCCCTCACCTCGGAGCGTCTACAGCGGTGGGAGGAAGTGCCCTGGTGCTCCGGCTACTTCTTCCGCCGGCGCTCCACTCCCGACCAGCCGTGCGTGATCGAGGACATCATCGCCCGGCTCGCCACCGCCAGCGCCGCCTGCACCCCGCACCGGCACCCCTCGGCCGCCTGACCGCACCCTGAACCCGCCCGCCGAACCCCCGTACGGCACCGCCCCTCCCAGCGCGCACCCGCGCGCCGGAGGCAGGGGCGCGCCGTCGCCCGCCGCCGAGGAGGCGGCCCGCCATGCCCCAGACCGCCCCTGCCCCGCCGGCCCTGAACAGCTTCGACGAGTTCACCCGACTTGAAGAAGTGGTCCTCGGCCGCGCTGATCACTACAACGCCCACCACACCGACACCTCGTGGCGGCTGTTCTTCTACGACAACGTCGCCCCCGCCCTCGACGGGCATGCCAGCCCGTCGGGGGAGGAACTCCTGCCGATCCCCCCGCAACTCCTTGACGAGCTCAACGAGGACATCGCCGGCCTGGCCGATGCCCTGACCGGATGCGGGGTGAACGTTCTGCGGCCCGCGGCCCCGGGCAAGGACGTCGACATCCGCTCCCCGCACTGGGACGCGAGGGCCACCCCGCCGCTCAACGTCCGCGACCAGAGCATCGTCCTGGGCAACACCATCGTGGAGACTGCGCCCCACGTCCGCGCCCGCATCTTCGAGAACGACCTGCTCAAGCCGGCCTTCTACCGCTACTACCAGGCCGGGGGTGCGAACTGGCTGAGCATGCCCCGGCCCGCCCTGACCCGTGACTCCCTCGACACCGGCTACTTCACCCGCCAGGGCTTGGACGTCGCCCGCGCCACCGAAGGCGAGATGGCCGGCACGATCGAGGGCCTGGGCCTGGAGATGGTCTTCGACGGCGCGCAGTGCATGCGCCTGGGCCGCGACGTCCTGGTCAACGTCGCCAACCTCAACCACGAACTCGCCCTGCGCTGGCTCCGGGACAACCTGCGCGACCTGCGATTCCACCGCCTGGACGCCATGGCGGACAACCACATCGACAGCGTTCTGGTCCCGCTGCGCCCCGGCCTGATGCTGCTGCGCTCACCGGAGTACCTGAAATTTCTCCCCGAGGCCATGCAGTCCTGGGACGTGATCTACGCCCCCGAGACCGACGACCGCAACTTCCCGGACTACAGCGACCTCGGCTTCGTCATCCCCATCGGCAGCCGGTACATGGACATCAACCTGCTGTCCGTCGACGAGAACACCGTCGTCGTCAACTCCCTCTACCCGGAGCTGATCGCCGTCCTGGAGCGCCGCGGCTTCACCGTGATCCCGGTCCGCCACCGCCACCGGCGCCTGTTCGGCGGCGGCTTCCACTGCTTCACGCTCGACACCGTCCGCCGCGGCGGCCCCGAGGACTACCTCACCTGATCCCGCCGCCCGGCCACCCGGGCCCCTTGCCCCGCGCCGCCCGAACATCAGGAGACCCTTGATGAACAGCACCTACCCCTGGCCCCCCGACCAGGCATTCTGGACCGGCACCTTCCCCGAGCACACCACCGGACGGACCACGCCCTACCTGTTCAAGGGCATCATCCCCGCGGCCGCAGCCGGACCGGACGACGTCCTGGCGGGATTCGAGGCCATCCGCCGGGCCCACGCCGCCAGCGCCGACATCAAGGCGCACGCGCGCGTCTACGTCGGCGAGGACCGCCGCGACGACCTCCTGGCCCAAGCACTGACCGCCCCCTCCTGGGACGAGGGCGTGGACGTCTTCGTGCCGTGGATGCAAGATGTCGCCGCCGCCGAGCGGTTCTCCCTGGTCATCAACAACCTGGAGACCATCAGCCCCGCCCTCGCCGCCGGCCTCGGCACCTTCCTCAAGAGCGTCATCGACGGGTGGGGCCTGCCCCTGGGCGGCGCCGAACAGGTCGCCTTCGCCGGCAACTACAGCGGGACCGCGTTCGGCATCCACGAGGGCTACGAGGACGCCTTCCTCGTCCACCTCGGCCCCAACGCCAAGAACTTCTACTGCTGGCCCGCCGAGCAGTACGAGAAGCTCACTGGCGGCAAAAAGGCCACCCTCGGCGACTACCAGGCGCTGCTGGAAGAGGCCGAGCACTTCCTCCTGGAGCCGGGCGACGCCCTGTTCCTGCCCCGCCGGGTCTTCCACGTCGGCACCCAGGACACCTTCTCCGTCTCGGTGGCCATGCCGCTCTACACCTACCCGTACGCGCAGATCCTGCAGAGCCGCATCATCCCGGACGTGCTCGCCGCGCTGGCCGGCGAGGGACCCGACGACCCGCTCAACGAGCCCTCCGCGATGGCGGACACGGCGGTTGGGCTCGACGCCGTCGCCGACCGGCTGTCCGGCGTCGGCCGCGAACTGCTGCTCCTCGCCGTCGACCGCGTCGGCGGCGAGGCCCGCCAGCACGCCGAGCAGCGGTGGGCCACGCTGCTCAGCAACGGCGGCTGGGAACTCGTCGAAGGTGACCTCGCCCGCCAGGAAGCCGCGGACGCCTTCGACCCCGAGCAGGTGACGCCCGGCGCCGAGATCACCCTGATCGCCCCCTACCAGGTGACCACCCTCGACAGCGGCGACGACACCCGGCAGGTCCTGCTGCGCGGCCATCAGACGGGCATCGCCCTCGATGACGCGGCCCTGGACCGGGACACCGTCGCCGCGCTCAACGACGGCGACACGATCGCTCTGCCTGACAACCCCGAACTCCTCGCGGCCGTCCGGGCCCTGGGAGCCACCGGCGGCCTGCAGCTGTCGCCCCGCCCCGCCGACACGGAGGACACCAAGAAATGACCCCCGACAACAGCCTCATCCAGGCGTACATCAAGGCCAACCCCGAGACGCAGAGCGCCGTCAACGGCACCCTGCTGGGCAAGTTCACCTCCGGCAACGCCCTGGTCACCGCGCACCTGACGCCGATGGTCGACTGGACGTACGGGAAGATCGCCGAGAAGGTCGGCGCGGCCGACCTCAACGAGCGCCAGGCCCGGATGTACATCGAAGAGCTGAGCGTCTTCGCCCGCTACAACGCGCAGTACCTCAAGGCGGCCGCCACCAGCGTGGAGGGGTTCTGCCCCGAACTCGCGCACGAGCTGCGCCGCAACCACCTGGAAGAGGGCGGCGAGCGCGGCAAGGTCCCCGCGCACTACGTCCTCTACACCAACGCGCTCCTGTCCGATCTCGGACTCCTCGTCAACGGCCACGTGCCCGCCCGCGAGACCGAGACGCTGGTCAACCTCCACCAGTGGATGGTCGGCTCGCACATGCCCAGCCACATCGCGGGCGCCTACTACGCGACCGAGGCCGTGGCGATCGCCGAGACCGAGATCCTGCGCGACATCACCAACCGCTACGGCGTGCTGACCGGTCAGGGCAGCGGCAGCGAGCTCAAGGCCCTGCACTACTACTACGAGCTCCACCTCGACGACGAACACGAGGCCGCCCAGGTCGGCGGGCTGAGCGTCGAGGCTGCCCACATCGAAGGTCTGGCGCGATTCATCAGAGAGAGTGAACTCTTCCACATCGACCTGCCCCAGGCCCTCGACGGCTTCCTCACGATCGCAGAGGGAATGACACACTGGTGGGCTCAACTCGCCCACCGTGCCTCGGAGATGAACTGATGAACGCCACCCCCGACATCGTCGCCGCAGCCCAGGAGCGCTCCGGCGGATGCCTGTGCGGACGGATCCGCTTCACCGTCAAGGGGCCGGCCGTCTACCCGCACACGTGCAGCTGCCCGCACTGCCAGAAGCTCGGAGGCGGGCCGATGATGTGGTGGGCCGGCTTCGCTCCGGACGGTGTCACCTGGACCAACGGGGTCGAGCCGACCTGGTTCGAGACGTTCCCGGGCGAGGCCAAGCGCGGATTCTGCCCGGACTGCGGCAGCCGCCTCGCGGCGATCGACAGCGACGTCCCCGAGCTCGGCATCGTCGTCACGGCCCTGGACAACACCAGCGGAGCCGACCTCGTCCCCGTCAACCAGTCCTTCCGCGACAACAACGTGCGCTGGCTGCCCCAGGTCCCAGACACCCAGAAGAAGAGCCCCGTCGGCTGACACCCGCGAGACCTCCGGGGGCCGGCAGCCTGACCTGCCGGCCCCCGGACCCCGCCCCTCCTGGGCTCGTCTGCGCCGCGTCCGTCTCGCCGTTCGACCCGCCCAGCACCAGACCCAGGAGGGCTCATCGTGCTCATCCCGCACGCCACCAGCGAGTACGGCGCCCTGCGCCACGTCGCTCTGCGTTACGCCGGCGATGTCACCCCCGACCTCGACGGTCCCGACGTCCATCCCGTCCTGGCCCGCCAGAAGACCACCAGTTCCTGGAGGCCGTACGACCCGGCCACCGTCCGCGCCCAGCAGGACACCCTGATCGACCTGCTGCGCAGCCGCGGCACGGAGGTGACCCTCCTCGACGCGGCGCCGGGCTGCCCGGTCCAGCACTACCCCCGCGACATCGCCTTCGTCATCGACCACGTCCTGGTCATGGCACGCCTGAACTCGGTTCACCGCCTCCCGGAGGCTGACGCGCTCACCGCGCTCATGACCGAGGCCCCGCACGTCGTTCATCTCGACGAGGGCACCATCGAGGGCGGTGACGTCATCCTCCACACCGACACCGTCCTGGTCGGCCTCGGTGAAGAGACATCCCCCAAGGGCGTCACGGCGCTGCAACAGGCTCTGTCCCACCACGGCGTCGCCCGCGAAGTGCGCCCGGTCCGCTTCGCCGTCGACGGCATCGTCCACCTGGACGACCACTTCACCATCGTCGCCCCCGACACCGCCCTCATCCACCGCGCCGTCTTCCCGCCCGCCGAACTGCGCTGGTTCGAGCAGCACTTCGACCTCATCGACGTCCACGACGACGAAGCCCGTGCTGTGCAGGCCAACGTCCTGGCGCTCGCGCCGGGAACCGTGATCATCGCCGTCGGCAGCGACCGCATCGCCGCGCAGCTCGCTGGCCGCGGACTCGAGGTCCTGGCCGTCGACTACTCCGAGGTCACCCGCATCCCCGGCTCGCTTCGCTGCACCACTTTGCCGCTGACCCGCGCCTGATCCACTCCATCCCCCGCCCGGCGCCCGCCTGCCGTCCCGCCGCGCGGCCATCCGCCCCGACTCCCGGAGCTGCCGTGTCCGATTCGCTGCTGCCCGTGCTCCTCGCCGTCCCGGTCGTGGTCCTCGCCTGCCAGGTAGGCGGGAGCGCCGTACGGCTATTCGGCCAGCCGCCGGTCATCGGCGAAGTCCTGGCCGGGATCCTGCTCGGACCCTCGCTGCTCGGCTGGCTCGCCCCCAGCGTCCAGCACCATCTCTTGCCGCCCTCGGTCCTGCCCATCACCTCCGCCCTGGGCAACCTGGGCCTTTTAACGTTCCTCTTCCTGATCGGACTGGAACTCGACCTCCGTACCCTGGGCACCAGCCGAGGCGCGGTCGCCGCCGTCAGCCTCAGCGGCGTCCTGCTCCCCATGGCCCTCGGCGCCGGCCTGGCCGCGGCGCTCTACCCGCACTTCGCCCCCGACGGGGTCGGCCGGCTGCCGTTCACCCTGTTCGTCGCCGTCGCCGTGAGCATCACGGCCTTCCCGGTCCTCGCACGGATCCTCGCTGACAGAGGCATGGAGACCACGCCCCTGGGTGCCTTCGCCCTGGCCTGCGCCGCCACCGACGACGCTCTCGCCTGGTGCCTGCTCACCGCGGTCGTCGCCCTGTCCACCTCCGGCACCGCCCTGTCGGCCCTGACCACCCTCGCCCTGACCGCTGCCTTCGCCGCCGGCCTCACCGCCCTGCGCCCGGCACTGCGCGCCCTGCTCGAACGCGCCGGCCGCACTTCCGACGACCTCGTCCTGGTCCTGCTTTTCGCCGGACTGTGCCTCAGCGCCTACACCACCGACCAGATCGGCGTGCACCCCGCCTTCGGCGCCTTCCTGTTCGGCGCATGCGCGCCCCGGGGCCTCCGGGCCGTCGAGCGCAGCGCCGCCCGCATCCGCGCTGTCGTCCTTCCCCTCTTGCTGCCGCTGTTCTTCGTCGACACCGGCCTGCACACCGACCTCTCCACACTGCCGGCCGGACAGTGGGGCTGGGGAGCGGCGATCCTGGGCATCGCCGTCATCGGCAAATGGGGCGGCGCTGCCGGCGCAGCGCGGCTCACCGGCTTCGACTGGCGCTGGTCGGCCGCCGTCGGCACGCTCATGAACTGCCGCGGCCTGACCGAACTCGTCGTGCTCGGCATCGGCATCCAGATCGGCGTCATCAGCGAGCCCCTGTTCACCCTCCTGGTGGTCATGACCGTCATCACCACCGCAGCCACCGCCCCGATACTCAGGCGCGTTGCCGGCGACGACCCGAGGATGACCCCGTCGGCCCCGCACGCCGAATCCGAGCGTGACCCCGCCCGAGAGGCCACGGGATGACCCCGCCTCCGAACCCGGTTCTGGAAGCCGTCCTCAGTCGGCGCAGTACCCCCCGCTTGACCGAGCCCGCGCCCGGCCGCCACGACCTGGAGCGCCTCGTCCAGGCCGCGGCCACCGCACCCGACCACGGGCGACTCCACCCATGGCGGCTGATCGCGGTGACCGGCGACGAGCGGGCCCGACTCGGTGAGGTGCTCGGCGAAGCCGCCGCGCCGGAGCAGGCCCGGCGCGCCGCCGCGAAGCCTCTACGCGCCCCGCTGCTCCTGTCGATCGTGCACTGCCCTGTACCCGACCATCCGAAGGTTCCCGACTGGGAGCAGCTGGCCGCCACCACCGGCATGGTCACCATGCTGTCGCTGCTCCTGCACAGCCACGGCTGGGCATCGATCTGGCGCACCGGGTCTGCAATCCAGGCCCCCCAGGTCCGCAAGTACCTCGGCGTCGCCGATGGGGAGCAGCTGCTGGGCTGGCTGTACGTCGGCACCCGCTGTACGCCCGGCACTTCCGCTGAACGGCCTCCGCTCGACACCACGGTCAAGATCACCTGGCCCGACGATGCGAGCGGCTGAGCCTCCCGCCAGCACTCGGACACGCAGACCAGGCCCGACAGCTCCTGCGGGCGCCAGACCGAACCCTGCTGAGCACCACCGTGAAAGGCCGACCATGCACAACATCCACCAAATCGAGACACACGGGCGCCCCGTACGCGTGAGCGTGGACCCCGAACCCGAGCAGGAAGGACGTCCCGCCCTGTGGCCGAGCGTGGGGGAGTACCCCATCTACGACCCGTTCCTCTACACGACCATGACCACCGACGACGAACGCAACAAGCGCTTCCGCACGGCACTGTCCCACCTCGCCCCCAACAGGCGCATATTGGACATCGGGACTGGACAAGACCTTCTCTGGGCGCGCGAAGGAGTCCAGGCGGGCGCCCGGCACGCTGTGGCCATCGAGGTCATTGAGGACGCGTTCCACAAGGCGGCGGCAAACCTGTCGGCCTTCGACCCACAGGACCGGATCACGCTCCTGCACGGCCAGTCGACCAACCTCCAGTTCGCGCCCAGAGCCGATGTCTGCGTCGCGGAGATCATCGGCTCCCTGGCGGGCGCCGAAGGCGCGGCGGCCGTCCTGACCGATGCCCGGAGCCGCCTCTTGGCGCCCGGGGGACTCGTGGTGCCCCACCGCGCGGAGACCCTGGCCGCAGCAGCCTGCCTGTCCGATCTGCTTCCCGAGCAGCCGGTGGCGTTCGCCGAGGCATCCCTTCCGTACCTACGGAGCATCTTCGACTGGCACGGCACGCCCTTCGACGTGCGGCTCAGGGTCGAAAACCCCTCTATCGGGGCGCTGCTCTCCGAAGGCGTGCCCGTCGAGGTGCTCGACTTCAACGGCGATCTGCGGACGGAGCAGCGCAGGACAACGCGCTTGGTCATCACGCGGCCCGGCCGCGTGGACGGCGTGCTCACATGGCTCAATCTCTGGTGCCTGCCGGACGAAGAGCCACTGGATGCCCTGCACATGAAGACGAACTGGGCCACCATCTACCTGCCGCTCTTCGACAGCCCCAGGCCCGTCGCTCCTGGAGACGTCCTGGAACTCACTTTCGCGGCCGCTCTCAGCGACGACGGGGTTCATCCGGACTATCAACTCAGTGCCGCACTGCACACCCCGAATGGAGAAGGCCACCACGGCTCCCTGGAATCCCCGCACCACGGCGGTCCCTTCAGGGCCCACTGGATTTACCGGAGCCTGTTCCCGACAAGCTGACAGACGCCCAGGGCAGGCGGGTTTCGCAGCCGGGTCAGAGCACGACGTGGCGGCCTCTGGCCTCGGATGCGTACAGCACAGGTCAGAAGCCGCGTAGCGGCTCGCCTGCCTTCAAGTGGTCGAGACGTTCGGAGAGCCGCCGGCTCATCAGGTGCTGGGACGCCTGGGAGGCGCGCTTCGAGGCAGTCGCGTGCTCAGCCGAGTCGCCGCGCAGCCGGGCCAGCTCGGCCTCGGTGATCAGGAGTTCAACCGTGTCCCGTGTCCGGTCCGACGGAAGGGCCGACGCCTCCTTCAGGGCCTGTACCCCCTGTTCGGCCAGCCCTGCCACAGCGAATGCCCATGCCGCCTGCCCCTCCAACTCGCGCAGGTCGAACCACTCCAGCCAGGTCGGGCCGGTGCTGCTCTGAGCGCGGGCGAAGAACTCGCGGGCACGCTTCACCGCAGCCACGACATGGTCTGTCTGCTCGTTCAGCGCCCATGCTCGCGCTTCGGTCACGCACGCGTAGGCCCTGACGAGGGGAGGCGTCCCCTCGGCCGCCAGGACAGCACTGCGGGCGTGCGCGAGGACGTCGGCCCGCCCGCCCTGGGTTGCAGCCAGTCGGGCTTGGTGGATGTGGACCCGGGTGATGCGGGCGCGGTCGCCGATCGCCTGGGCGAGCCGCATCGCCTGAAGGTCGTATCGCTGGGCCAGGCCGGGGAGCTGGTCGTCGTAGGCCATCGACGCCATCGCGAGTACCGCGTCCACCACGCTGCCGTACAGCCGGCGCCCGGTCCGCGCGGAGAAGCTCCCGTTCAACATCGGCGTGGCGTGCGTGTCCATCATCGACGCGAACACCCCGCGGAACTTGCCCCCGCCGTGCTGCGAGTCCAGCCTTCCGTACAACCTGGTCTGCTCGTCAAGCAGGTCGATGTCCGCCGCCGTGACCTTGTGCCGTCCCTGGCCACCGATAACGGCGTCCGCCGGCATCACGAGTGCCTCCCGCGACGCAGGACCGAACACGCTCGGAGAGAACGCGCTCTTGACCACGTTGCGCCTGCGCATGGCATCCAAGGCCCACAGCTTGGAGAGCATGCGCACGGCGTGGGGGACGTCCAAGTACTCCAACGACTGTGCCGCGACCAGGCCGGTGTCAGACGGCCAGCCCAAGCTCTCCGGCGTCACGACCCGGTTCAGCGCTGCCGACAGCACGTAACATGCGGCGGCTGCCAGGTCGTCGCCGGGCGTCGCGCCCTTGCACCACCGCGAGACGGTGCTCGTGACCACCGAATAGGGCAGACGGATCGCTTCGCACCGTGCGCCGATCCGGCGGGCGAAGCCGCTCATCGACCAGTCCAGCATCTCAAGGTGCTTGAGTAAGACCTCGTTGCGCTCCGATCTCGGACTCATCGTCGCGCCGCCCATCCCGGTGGGGACAGGAAGAGAACCGGAGCGTCGACGGCTGGGCCCCGTGCGCCCGGGTGCCTCGGCTTGCTGCGGCTTCGGCGGGCCTGTGGGCCGACGCTCTCCAGGACCAGCGTTGTCCGGCTGACGGTCATCGCTGGTCCTTCGAGATACGGCGGATGACGAGAGGTGAAGGAGTGCCGATCGCCGGCCAGGTGCCCCGGGTCGCCGACAGCAGCGGATCCTGCTGCCCGGTCCGCCCACCGATCGGGTCCGTCTCGCCCGTTGCGGGCTCGGGATGCTGGTCGTATATCGAGACGTGACGGAGAAAGGCGTGGATGGCGGACGGCGCGTACCCGAAGTACTTGCCGCGCTCTGCGTCGTCCCAGGGCTGTCGAGGGCCCCAGTCGACGGTGTGACAGGTGTCGAAGTAGACCGACAGGCCGAGCCGGATACGCGGAAAGCCAGGTCGACCCCGAAGGGCCGCCCAGACACGCACGGCGTCGGTCACGGTGCCCACGGACAGGTAGCCACCCCTGCGGGTGCCGCCGACGGGCACCGCGAGGAGCACGTCGCCGTCCACCTTCACACCGACCGCGCAGTCGAGGAGGTCCGGTTCGGCAAGGCGCTGCCGGAACCAGGTGTAGTCCTCGGCACACCCCTGGGGCGAGGGACGGCAGAGCGGCGCGGCAATGCGCGCGACCAGGGAGCGGGGCATGCGGAGCGTGTGCCTTCCGCCGTGGCCTTCGGTCATGCCGTGCGGCTGATCGGGTTGTTGAGGATGTTGGTGAGGGTGTCCCGGTCCAGGCGCACCACGACCGTGTGGTGGTCGGATAAGCCCTTCATATTGATGACCTCGACCTCGCGCACGGCAGGCAGGAGCTGCTTGCTGGCGTAGATCCGGTCGATGCGCGAGTCCGGCCCGTGCGTTTCGTAGGCGTCGACCGTCGGCGCGACTGCGGCGGTGTTGCCCGCGGTGGTGGCGAGGTGGCGGGCGACGTCCTGGAGGCCGGCGGTGCGCAGGGTGTCGTCCGGTCGGTCGTCCATCCGGCGCACGTTGTCCAGTCCGATGTAGGAGCGGTGCGCCCGGTGGGGCTTGTCGGGGATCTCCTCCAGGACGGGCAGGGCCGGATCCCCCGGGGTGCCGGGCACGGGGTAGCTGTTGTTGTCGCCGCCGAGCAGCGCCGGGTAGTGGACGCGCCGGCCATCGACCTTGACCCATCTGTCGTTCCACTGGGTCAGCCGCTCGGCCTCCGACAGGCGCGTGGTGGTGGAGCCGTAGTTGAGGTGGTACGAGCCCACGATCAACGGGACCGCGCCAGGGGCTGTGCCAGCGAGCTGCAGGCTGCGCACGGTCGGCGGGAGCACCCACATGGGGCCGGTCTTCGGGAACTCGCCGACGGGGGTGAAGAGGTTGGTGTCGTGGTAGAGGGCGGTGCAGCACTCGGGGCCGATCAGTCCGGCCATGCCGAGCACGGCTTCGGCCGCGTCTGCGAGCGCGTTGCCGTCGTCCTGCGCGTTCCACACCTCCTGCCGCAGGAGCAGATGCAGGTCGAGCGACGCCAACTTGTCGTGCATCCGCTGCCACAGTGCGCGGTCGCCGCCGCCGTTGTTCTCGAAGTTGCAGATCGCCGCGTTGATGAGCATGGAGATTTCCCCCAGAGATAGAAGTGTCAGCGGGCAGGCGTGAGGACCTGGCGGAGGACGTTGAGGTCGAACCGCGCGACGAGCAGGGCGTGGTCGGACACCTCCCGCACCTCGTCGGTCGCCAGGACGTCGAAGCCGATGAGGGCCGGGGCGAGATCGGGGGTGCAGTACATGCGGTCGATGCGCTGAGCCGCCCCCTGGTCGGTGCGCTTCAGACTCGCCGTCGCCGCGAGCGCGCCGGGCCGGCCGAGGGTGGTGGCGGCGTGCAGGCCGAGATCGGTGAAGACCGGATCGCCGCCGGAGAGGATCTCATCCGGCCGGGTGTCCGAGACGCGGCAGCCGTCGCGCTCGATGGTGCGGTGCTGGTAGTGGACGCGGTCCGCGACTTTGTCCCAGTCCGGGAGCGCCACGGACTCCAGCGCCGTCTGGTGCGGGTAGCTGTTGGCGTCCATCCCGACGAGGGCGCTCCGGCCGTGGTCGGCGAGTGTGGTGAGCCGCCTCGCCTCGGTCGCGCGCATGTCCGGGTCGAAGTGGCACAGGTGGGCCGACGCCAGATCCAGTGACTTCGGACACCCCTTGAGGCGGACACGGGGATTGCAGATCGGCTTCCACGCCAGGTCGTGCTCGAACTCGCCGTCGACGAGGAACAGGGCGGGATCGACCATCACGCCGACGGGGTTGCGGCTGCGCCCCTCGCGTGGCGCGGCCATAAACGGCGTGAGGCCGCCGAGCCGGTTGGCCTCGGCGTACAGGTCGGCCTTCCCCCGGTCCCACGCGCCTGTCAGCTCCTGGCGCAGCACGATGTGCGGTTCGATGGCGGCGAGGATGTCGCGGGCCAGGTCGCGGTGGTCGTCGCCTCCGCTCGGGCCGCGGCCGTTGTGCTCGATGTTCCAACAGACGACGCGCAGTTCATCGGTCACGTGTTGGTTCTCCTTGCTGACGGTCTCGACGGTGGACGGGCGCGGCGGCGCGGTTCACCGGTCGGGGGTGAGAGCTGCATCCGCCTGGGGCAGTTCGAGCGTGACGATGAACGGCAGGTGGTCGCTCAGGCCCCGGGCTTCCTCGGTATCGGGGACCTCGCACCCGGTGAGGGCAGGAGCGAGGTCCGGCGCGAGGAGGATGTGATCCGAGCGGTGGTCCCACCGCTCGGCGTCGCTCCAGTAGCCGGCCGTGCGTGGCACCGGGATGCCGAGCGCCGCGACAGGATCGATGAAGCCTGCGTGCACGAGCTTGGCCATCGCCAGGCGGTCACTGCCGCCGTAGCTGCCGTCGGCCAGTTGCGACCGGTGGCGGGAGTGCAGTTCGGCCGGAATGACTCCCCAGTCCTCCAGCTCCTCGTCGACGACACCTTGGACGTTCAGGTCTCCGGCCAGGACGACGCGCCGGCCGGCGGCGCCGTACTCGGTCAGCCAGTCGGCTTCGCGGGAGCGGCTGCTGCCGCTGAAGGGCGCCAGGTGAGTGTTGAGTACGGTGAGTTCGCGGCCATCCACGGTGAGGTGGGCCCGCGAGACGACGTGGTGGAAGGTGCCTTCTGCGACATCGGGGTGGAACGCCGTGCACCGCACGCGGGGCCACCGGTAGAGCGTGACCAGGTGGCAGTTGTGGCTATTCGACGGGGCGAACTGCGCCTGCATTCCAAGAAGTTCGGCGAAGCCGAGCATGCGGGCGTAGCCGCCCTCGTCCCACCTCTTCGCCTCCTGCAGGCACAGGACGTCCAGGTTCTGCGCCCGCAGGAACTCCGCCTGGGCGCGCCAGCGTTCACCGCCGCCATTGAGCAGGTTGTACGTACCCAGCCGCACGGTGATGGTCATGCCGCACCGCCGGCAGCCGCCGGGTGGCGGCCGCGGACCGACGCGGCGTGCCGGTTGTCGTGCGGCTGATACATCGCTGCAGACCGGTGCAGGATGGTGCGCATCTGCGCGAAGTCGAACTCGGCACGCAGAGGCAGGTGGTCGGACAGCCGGCGCAATTCAGGGCTGTCGCAGACGGTGAAGCTGGTCAGGGCTGGGGCGAGTTCCGCGCTGAGGTATCCGCGGTCGATGCAGTACCTGGGGCCTTTCGGTCGGCCGGGGTGGTCGCGGTAGCCGGAGCTGGGGGCCAGAGCTTCGGGCTGATCGAGGTGCTCGGCGGCGTGGCGTGCCATCTCGACGTAGCCGGCCGCCAGCAGTTCACGGTCGGGGCGCACGTCTGTGTGCCGCCGGCCGGCGCAGTCGTAGGTGCGGTTGGCGACGAAGGCGTGGTCGGTGTAGTCGTCCCAGCGGATGTCCGTGCCGACGCGATAGCTGTTCCAGTCGCCGAAGATCATGGCCAGCCAGCCGGGTTTGGCGAGAGTGGTGCACCAGCGGGACTCGGTCAGGCGGTGCTCGGGCGACCAGTAGCAGGTGTGCATGCTGACGGCGCTGATCTGCCGGGGGCTGAGGGTGCCGTCAGCGTCGCGGAGGCGGACGGCGAGGTTCGCCGGCGCGTGCCAGGGTGCCCATGCCTGCGGGTATTCCTCCGTGCACACCAGCGGTCCATCGCGGCGGACGAAGATCGCGTTGTCGTTGGAGCTGCCGGGTCGCGGGACAGCGATATGGCCGTCCATGTCCAGGAGTTCCGACACCCGGGCGAGCTGGTCCGGTTGGACTTCCTGTTGGAAGAAGATGTCAGGGCGCTGCTCCTGGACCCAGCGGGCGCCCGCCTCCAGGTTGATGCCCTTCTCCAGATTCCAGTTCAGAACGGTGATCGATTCGTTCATGCCGCGCACCTCTCGGGCAAGGAGAAGGGGATCGGGTCCGCTGTAGCGGAGGTCGATAAGGAGCCGAGCGGCCCGTGGCGCTCGCGGAGGTGCCGGGCCTGCTCGGCGTAGGGAGGCAGGTCAGCGCCGGCCCTTCGGGTGTCGAGCTGCGCGAGGTCGGCGATCGGGTGCGGCTGGAGCTGCCCATCAGAGCGGTACCAGTGCTGGGTGCCGTACAGCTGGGGCTGCCTGGCGTTGACGAGGCAGCGGTCGTGCAGGTGAGCCAGCTGGGCACGAGTGGCTTCACCCGCTGTTACGGCCACTTGGAGCAGTCGCAGAAGCCTCTGCTGAAAAGCCGGATCGTGGTCGCAGTGGACCGCGATACTCACGGCCGCCTGGCACGCGTTCTGGCCCACCGTCCGGCGCCCCGGCCACTGCCTGAGACTCTCCACGATGCGGTGCAGCGCCACGGCGTTGTCCTGCTGCGCCTTCTGGGTGGCCGCGAGGGCATCTGCTGCCATGCGGACGCGTTCCGGCCCGGGCGTGCGCCACTGCTCTCTGGTGATTTCCACGCGGCTCAGCAGTTCGGCAGCGAACGCGGCGTGACTCGGGCTCGACTCGTACGGCTCGCTCACGGTGTCACCGGCCTGGAGGGTCCTGCCGACCAACGGCCGCGCTTTGTGTTGCCAGTCTGCCCGTGGCGGCACTGAGCCCGCGCAGGCGGAGCCATGGTGGGGGATGAGGGGGTGTTGAAGCTGGCGAAGGGCCCTATGTCGCGGAAGCCCGGGGGCGGCACGCGGACCGTGAGCAGAAGACGTGTCAGCTGCAGCGACACCCGTAGCCAGAGGTCACCGCTCAGGGAGAACCGGGTCTTCACGGCACCGCCCCCTCTGGAGTGGACGGCCGCGCCGTGCCGCCGCAGTGCCCGACCGTCTTTCGGCCTGTCCGGCAGGGTCACCTTGCTCATGAAGCGGGCTCCTTCTCCGCGGACACTGCGGGCAGTACGGGGATCTCCGTGGTGATGAAGGCGTCGAGACTGTCCGCGCGGCACGCATCTGCGGTCAGCAGGACGACCAGTCCGTCGGGCGGGCCCGCCGACCGGTGACGGTTCCACCCGCACTCGTCCACCAGATGACCGATGAGGCGCTCGCCGGCGGAGTCACGGTGGTGGCGAAGGGGGACGGTGCACGCCACCCGGGTGTAGTCACACAGGGCGGCGTAATGGCGGGCCCAGATCGTCAGGAGCCAGCCGATCCTGTAGCCGACGCCTGGGGCGGCAGCGGCGCAGGACAACGCCAGTGTCGGCTGAGCGGTGTCGGAGTCCGTCCACGGCGGCGCGGCCAGAGCGGTCCGATCGAGTTGGAGGCAGGCGACGAAGGCGTTGTCGTCGGTGTCTACAAGGACGGCCATCTCGCGCTCGTCGCGCAAGGAATCGAGTATCGGCCGGGCGCTCTCCGCGGGCAGCTCGCGCTCTCGGCGCCAAGTCATGACCTGGGCGCTGAGCACTTCGTATTCGGTACGTCCGTCCAGGTGACGGATCAGGTACGGAGGTGTGGTGGGGTGCACGGAGCTTCCGGCGGAATGAGGGCTTGGCGCAGGCCCGAGGAGGGTGCCGGGTGCGCCTATGGAGGCGTTGTTGGTCACCGGCTGGCCCTGGGGCGCGGGGCGGCGCGGCGCGGGGTGCTGGTGAGGCCGGACGGAGCGGTGAGCGCGCCGTTGAGCAGCTCGGCGTGGGTGTAGCCAGCGCCGGGCGGGGTGTGCCAGTGCAGGTCGGTGCCGGCGGTGACTTGTGCGGCGGGGATCGTGAGGCGGGTGCCGGGCCGCAGAAGGCGTATCCCGTGACGGGCCCACGGCCCGGGGCGGACGGTGTCGGGGTCGAGGAGGATGTGCCAGCTGCCGCTGTAGGGGTCGGCGAGCACCGGCCCGTGCCCACCGGCGGCCTGTAGTAAGGCGATCAGCGGAGGTGCGAGGGTTGCCGGGAGCCGTACGGCGTCGAAGTGCTCGCCGCACCCCCAGGTACGTAGGCCGCCAGGCGGCGGTACCCACGGCGGCAAGGTGAGGGACGGGGATTCGTACGGGGAGGACGTCAAGCGCATCAATGTGTCCTTGTGGGATCGGGGCTGCAGGAGCGCAGCAGCGACAGCGCGTGGAGGTTCTCGGAGCGGGTTTGGGCGGACGAGGTGAAGCGCCGTCATAGCGCCTTCACCGCCGGGGGCCCGACTGCGTGCGGATCGGAGATCGCCTCTGTCAGCGCGGGTCTGGCGTGGGCGCGCAGCCGCAGACGGACGACGCGTTCACCGGTCGGACTCCGACTGGTCGGCGATCGGGTCTCCCACCCGAGGTCGCACAGGTACTTCAGTAACCACTGGGCTGCCTCATCGGCGGCTCCGGGCTGGCACGGAACATCGCACCAGATCCACATCAGCCGGCTGTTGGCCGCGTAATCGGCAAGCCACAGGGTCATCATCCGTCCGACCTGGCTCGACCCGGCCGTCACCGGGTCAAGGGAGACCAGAAGTCCCGGATCGCGGCCGTCGGCGCCCCAGTGCCGCATATCCGGATCTCTGTGCAGGACAAGAGCGCCGACGAGGATGCCGCCCTCGTAGAACCCAAGGGCGCCGGCTTCCCGGAGAAGGGCATTGGCGCGATCGGCGGAGACGGTTATGCCCTGTCCAGCGAGCAGGTGGGCGCGGTCTGTGGCCAGGGCCGCGGCTTCAGCGCGAGCGGCGTCGGTGTTGATCGGCAGCACCTCGTATACGGGCGCCGTGGGCCTACGGCCCGTCGGAGATTGTCGCCGGTCGCCGTCATGGAAGCTGCCCTGGGCGCTCATCGGGCGGGCTCCGCCGTAGCCGTTGCTTCGGTCTCGGGCTGAGTGTCCGAGGTGCCGAGAATGCCCCACGTGTGTGCCAGCCCGACCAGGTGGATTGCGTTGCGGGCGTTCCCTTTGTCCACGGTGGCGTCGATTTCGGCGCGCACGTCGTCGGCCGGCACACCGATGGCATTCCCGATGTCGGCGTTGAGGGTGTGCTTGGCGATGGCCCGTATGACCGTCACTTCGTGCTTGGTGAACGCCGGAACCGTCCCGCTGCCGGCCGGTGGGGGAACCTCCCGGGCGGCGAGAAGGGTGTGGACGAGGACGGCGCGCGAAGATCCCGGGCAGCCCATCTTCTTGCGGGCCGCACCGAGGTGGCTGGCCACGCCATCCACGGACAGGCAGACCTGGCTGGCGATCGCCTTGTTGGACACGCCGTAGACGAGTCGCGCGGCGACGCGCCGCTGGTCAGCAGTGAGGGTCGTGGCGGGCAGGGCGGTGGTCATGTGGAGTCCTGGGTCGGCGATGTTGTGTGACGAACGCGGGGTGGTGGAGGTGCGCCGGCGGGGACGGCAAGCACTGTCTCCGCCGACGCGGTAGCGGCGCCGCTTCTACGCCGAGGCGTGCAGCACGACGGGCAGCGCGGTGACGTCGGTGCCGATGAAGGAGCGCTGCGGCTCGAGGTCCTCGACCTTGCAGGCCAGGGCGATCTGGGGGAACCGCTCGAACAGGGCCGGGAGCGCTACCTCGGCTTCGAGCTTGGCCAGCGGGGCACCCAGGCAGTAGTGGATGCCGTGGCCGAAGGCCATGTGGTCCTTGTCGTCCCGGTCGATGCGGAAGGCCTCGGGATCGTCGTGGACGCCCGGGTCGCGGCCGTGGGCGCCGAAGCCGATCAGGATGGCGTCGCCTTCCTTGATGATGACGCCCTCGCCGAGGTCGATGTCCTTGGTGGCGTAGCGCAGGGGCAGGTGCATGATCGGCGGGTGGAGGCGGAGGGCTTCCTCGATGACGTCGCGCCAGCGCCGGGGGTCGGCCAGAACGGTCGCCAGCTGGTCCGGGTGGTTGAGGAGCTCGCGTACGGCGGCGTTGATGAGGGCGACGGCGGTCTCGCTGCCCGCCCCGATCATCAGGATCAGGGTCGAGATCAGCTCGATGTGGCTGAGCCGGTCACCGTCTTCCTCATGGGCGGCCAGCAGCAGGCTGGTCATGTCCTCGCCGGGGGTGGCCCGTTTGACGTCGATGAGTGTCTGCATGGCCTGGTAGAGGTCGTGCTTGGTCGCTTCGGCCTGCTCCGCAGTGACGTCGGTGGCGAGGACGGAGTCGATGACGCGGAGCATCTCGGGGCGCTGATCGGCGGGAACTCCGAAGAGGTCGCAGATCAGGCGTGTGGGCACCCGGTAGGAGAAGTGGGTGCGCAGATCGACGGGCGCGGTCTGGTCCTGGTGGGCCAGGGTGTCGAGGAGGTCGGTGACGATGGCCTGGAGGACCGGGCGCATCGCTTCGACCCGCCCGGGGGTGAAGGCGCGGCTGACCAGTTGGCGCAGGCGTTTGTGGTCGTCGCCGTCGGAGGTGAACATCGAGACGACGTCGACCCAGGCGTAGAGCCACGGTATGGAACCCGGGGTGTGGGAGGGCCAGGACTTGCGGGCGTCCTTGGAGACATGGGGATGGGTGAGGAGCCGCTTGGCGACGTCTCCGCGGGTGACCGACCAGGCGGGGACATCTTCCGGCATGCGGACCCGGACGGCCGGGCCGGCCGCCCGAAGCTCGTCGGCCTGGGCGAACAGGCGGCGGCCGCCGCTGCTGTCGAGTGTCACGGTCGCGGTCCGGGCGGGGGTGCTGGTCACGAGGAACCTCCTGCGAGAGCGGCGGTGGGAAGACGGTCTTGCGACTTGGGCCGGAACCTGACGGGCATCGTCTGCGGGCACTGGTGGAAAGGGCCGTGCCGCAGGAGGGGTTCCGGGTCGGTGGAGATCAGCTCCATGTCCCAGAGCTGGTCCAGAACGGTCTCGACACCGGTCTGGACGATCGTGGTCGCCTGGGAGATCGCGGGGCAGCGGTGCGGGCCCGCCGACCAGGCGAGGTGGCTGCGGTTGTCGTACCCGAGGTCGTCGGGGAGCGCCGGGTCGGTGTTCGCTGCCGCGTGGGAGATGAGAACAGGGGTCCCTGCCTGCACGTACGCCCCGTGGAGGTAGGTGTCGTGACGGGCGAAGTGGACGGAGAAGTTCGCCATCGGCGGGCGCTGCCACAGTGCCTTCTCCAGGGCGCGGCGCACGGTGAGAGTTCCGGCGGCGAGGTTGCCGGCGTAGTCGTCGTCGCGCAGGAGCAGGTGAAGGGTCCAGGCGGTGCACGCGGCGGCGGGGATGATGCCGGCGCCGACGGCGCAGAACAGCTGGTTGAGTGCTTCCTCGTCCGTCAGGGCGGCGGCATGGTTGATCATCCAGGAGGTGAGGTCCTGGCCGGGCTGGGCGCGGCGAATCTGGATGAGCTCGTACAGGAGTCCTGCGAAGTCGGCTGCGCCCTGGGCCGCTTCGGGGCCGGCGCTGATGAGGTCCTGGCACGCGCGCACCATGCGGGTGGACTTCTCGGGCGGGCATCCGAGGAGTTCGGCGAACACCAGCATGGGGAGGATGTCGGCGAAGTCGCTCATGATGTCGGCCTGGCCGTCCCCGATGATCCGGGCGATCAGAGTCAGGGCGCTGCGTTGAGTGATCTCCCTGAGCCAGTGGGGGCTGATGCGGGCGATGCAGTCGTCCATCGCCCAGCGCAGGCGGGCGTGCTCCTGGTCGTCGGTGTAGAGGACCGAGGGACGCCAGGCCATCATGCCCAGCACGGGGCTGTCGCCCGGAACTTCGCCGTTGGCCAGGGCTGCCCAGCGGCGGGAGTCCTTGGAGTACGTGCGCGTGTCGTTCAGGAGGGTGACGGCGGCGCGGTGCTGCGTGACGACCAGGGCGTGGACGGTGGGGGCGATTTCGGCCCAGCCGACGGGTCCCTGGCTGCGCAGTTGGTCGTAGGTGGCTTGGGGCTGGGCGGCGAAAGCGGCCCCGTGCAGCATGGGGCAGCCGCTCGCGGAGAGCGGGGGCGGCGATGTCATGAGGCGGGCTCCAGGCTGGGACGGGACAGCAGGTGGGAGACGAGTGCTATCAGCGGAGACTTCGCCGAGCTCTTTTCCCGTACGTCGCACTCGACGAGGGGCGTGGACGGGTGGAGGTCCAGGGCCTTGCGCAGTTCGGCTTCGCTGTAGCGGGGGGAGGCCGCGAAGGTATTGACCGCGACCACGTAGGGCAGATCGGCTTCTTCCATGCGCCCCATGGCGTCCCAGGACTCGGTGATACGCGCCGTGTCGACCAGGACGACGCCGCCGAGGGCGCCCTGCATCAGCTCGTCGATCATGTAGTCGAACCGCGGCTGACCGGGGCCGCCGAACATGTAGAGCACGATGTCGTCGGTCAGGGTCAGGCGGCCGAAGTCGAGCGCGACCGTGGTGGTGTTCTTGTCCGACAACCCCCGCAGTGTGTCTACGATCTCGCCGGCTTTCGTCATCCGTTCCTCGGTTGACGTGGGCCTGATCTCGGAGACCGCACCGACGAACGTGGTCTTGCCGACGGCGAAGGGGCCGAGCACGACGATCTTCACCGAGTGGCTGACACCGGGCGCCAGGTAGTTGCCCTCAGAGGTTGATGAGCGCATCGCGGATCCTCTCCAGCAGCTGTCTGTCGTGCTGCTGAGCGGCGGGTACGGGGTCACGGCTGACGAGGTGGCTGCTGTCGACGAGGGAGGAGACCAGCACCTTCGTCACAGCGGCCGGGAGTTGCAGGTCGGCGCTGACCTCGGCCAGCGACAGCACTCCGGGCAGGCAGTGCTGCATCAGCCGGCGGGAGTGGGCGTCCAGGCCGTGCAGTGGCTTGTCCGGGTCGGCGATCAGGAGAGTGGCCAGGTCCAGGGTGCGGCGGGTGGGCGCGGCCCTTCCCCCGGTCGGGGTGTAGGGCCGCACCATCCCGGCGCGCCGCCGGCCGCGGGGGGTCACGACGTTCCGTACGCTGTCCGCTCCCGGGCGGACAGCGCGGGAGCCAGGCCCTTGATGGCCTTGATCGTCGCCCCGGAGGCGACGGCCACTTCGGGCGCGGTCATCTCCGCGGTGACGGATACAGCCAGCGCGGTGTTGTGCCCGGCTCCGAAGACGAGGATGCAGCGGTTCGGCAGGTCGATGATGACCTTGCGGGGGGTGTTCTCGTCCTCGTTCGCTTCGGCGAGCTCTGCGATGGACCGGCCGAGGGAGAAGATGCTCGAGGAGCTGGCCCCAGCGCGGTCGGCCACATCGCGGTGGACGCCGTCCGAGTGGGCCAGCACCATGCCGTCGGAGCTGAAGAGGACGGCGTGCAGAACGCCCTTCTCCTCCGCGAGTCGGTTGAGGACCCAGGACATGTCGTGGGTGTCGGCGGTGGGCTGCTGGTCAGGCACGGAACTGCTCTCCTTCGGTCGGGCTGGACTCGTGGTCGCGGATGGTTTCCGCCAGGTGGGCAAAGCCCTGCGTGAACGCCTCGGGGTCCTCGGCAGGCGCTGGCGCGCCGGTGGCTACGGGGGCCGTGGGACGGGGCGAGCGCCTGCGCCGCTGCGGCAGGACACTTCCGTCCGACGGCTCGCCCCGTCGGTCGGCCTGGTCCCCTTCCGGGGGAGCCTCGGTCGGTGAGGCCGAGGCGTGCCCTGTGGTCCGAGAGGCCGCTGCTCGGCGCTCCGCCTGGGTCTCCTCTGCGGTCGGACCGTGTCCGAAGAGTTCCCGCGGGATGCGAAGGACGGCCCGCACGCCGCCGTACGGGGACGTACTGGTGACATCGGCGGCGAAGCCGTACTCGCCGGCGAGGCGGCCGATGACGGCGAATCCGAGCTGGCGTGTGTCCTGCAGAGTCGTCACGTCCAGCACGGTGTGCCGCGACAACTTCCGGGCGGCCTCCTCACGCTGATAGGCGTTCATGTTCAGGCCGCCGTCGTCGACGACGATGCAGAATCCCGTCTGGAACGCCTGCACTTCGACGAAGACCTTGCCGTCGGAGTACGCGGTGGCGTTGGACAGCAGCTCGGTGAGCGCCACCGTGACCGGCTCGACGACACGGCCTTCGAGCCAGGTCTCGCCGCTGCCGGGCTCGTAGGTGTAACTCACCCGCAGATAGGCGTTGATCCGTCCCCGCGCGGATTCGACGACCTCGCCGAAGGTGCAGTCCGCACGCTGCAGACCGGGCCACGAGCCGGCCAGGATGCGCGTGCGCTGGAGGGTGTGCAGGGCCTGGGTGACCAGGTGGTCGAAGCCCATCAGGCTCTGGTGGTACGTCGTGCCTTGGGGGTAGCGGTCCATCTCTTCGACGACGTTCAGCTGGCAGCGGTGCAGGTGCGTCTGCGCCTCGTCGATGATGTCCCGCACTGAGGACCGCGCGGAGAGCCCGATCTGATCGCGGGTGACCGTGAGGGCCTCCTGGAGCAGCCCCATCACGGTCTGATGGCCGTGGTCGATGGGACTGCCGGCGAGACGCTCCTGGCTGAGTCCGGGCACCGGCACGCCACGGTGTCCGCGGGCGAGGGCGTCCACCAACGCGGGCATCCGCACCTCAGCGAAATGCTTCGACTCCGCCTCCAACGCGCCGGCGTATGCGAGCGCGGAATCCCGCTGGGCTTCCAGGGGTGTGACCCGGGCGGCCAGGGCCCGCTTTCTGCGGGCCTGCACTATGAGGCCCACCGATGTGGTGGCGAATCCGCCACCAAGCAGTGCGGTCGCGGTCACCAGCGAATCGAGCATGAGAGGTCCTCGCGCGAAGTGGGGGTCGACTGTGAACGGGCGGGGGCAAGGCCGAAGCGGCCCGCTTCAGGCTGCGGGCGAAGAGCCGTGAGCAGCGGCAGGGACGCATACAGCGGCAGGGGGGCGGAGTAGACGCGGCCCTCGTTGTTGCCGAGTCGGGCCCAGTGGAGATCCTCGGCCGGGCCGGAGCTCAGCGGGGGCACGGCCAGAACTCCGCTGTCGCGGTGGTCCACCGGCCAGGGCCAGCACATACCGCGGCCGGAATGGGGCGGCAGGATCAGTACCCACTCGTTCCCGCGGGCCATCGCGGCGCCCACCGGGTGCGGGTTGATGTGACCCAGCAGGGAGAGAATCCGGCGTGCCGCCAGCTCGGGCATCGCCGCGGTGTCACAGTCGCGGCCGATCTCGACAGCGACCGGGGCGTCGGCGGTGATCGTGTCCGGGAAGAGGTCCGCGATCGCGGGCACCGTGTTCATGCGGCGATCACCGGCCTAGCCGTCCGCTCCAGCTCGCTCATCAGGACGGCACTCTCGATCAGGCCGATCATCGAGAAGGCCTGGGGGAAATTCCCCAGCTGGCGGCCGGACGCCACGTCGTACTCCTCGGCGAGCAGGCCGACGTCATTGCACAGCGCGAGCAGCTGCTCGAACAGGGCCCGCGCTTCCTCCAACTGGCCGGTGAGCGCGAGGGCGTCGACCATCCAGAAGGAGCAGAGCAGGAAGCTCCCCTCGTCACCGGCAAGGCCGTCGACTCCCACCTGGTTGCCGTCGGTCGGATAGCGGTGGACCAGGCCATCGTCCGTCGAGAGCTCGCCGCGTACCGCGGCGACTGTGCCGATAACCCGCGGGTCGTCCGGCGGGAGGAACCCGGTGCGCGGGAGCAGCAGCAGGGCCGCGTCCAATTCGGTGGATCCATAGGACTGGGTGAACGTGTTCCGCTCGGAGTCGTAGCCCTTCTGGCACACCTCGGCGTGGATGGCGTCGCGGAGCTCGGCCAGTTCGGCCAGGTCAGCGTCGAGGACGCCAGCCTCCACCAGGCGCACCGTGCGGTCGACCGCGACCCAGGCCATGATCTTGGAGTGCACGAAGTGGCGTCGTCCGCCGCGCACTTCCCAGATGCCGTCGTCCGGCTCCTGCCAGCGCCGCTTGAGGTAGTCGACGAGCCCGAGGTGCAGGGTCGCGGTGCGCTCGCACCGGGCGATGCCGTGCATATGGGCCAGATACAGCGTGTCGATGACCTCGCCGGGAACATCGAGCTGGAGTTGGTCGGCAGCGTCGTTGCCTACTCGAACCGGCGTGGAGCCCTCGTACCCGGGCAGCCAGGGCAACTCCCGCTCGGGCAAATTCCGCTCGCCCAGGATCGAGTACATGATCTGAATGTCGTCAGGGTTGCCGGCCACGGCCCGCCGAAGCCACTGCCGCCACGCCTCGGCCTCCTCGCGGTAGCCGGTACGCAGCAAGGCGGACAGGGTGACCGAAGCGTCGCGGAGCCAGGTGTAGCGGTAGTCCCAGTTGCGTACGCCGCCGATCGTCTCGGGGAGAGAGGTGGTCACGGCGGCGACGATCGCGCCGGTCGGCGCGTACGTCATGGCCTTCAGCGTGATCAAAGAGCGGACGACCGCATCACGGTACGGGCCGTCGTAGGTGCACCGCGCCACCCACTCCCGCCAGAACTCTTCGGTGGCCTCCAACGCAGCCGAGGTGTCCGGGATTTCCGGTGTCGTGAGGTGGTGGGAGGAGTGCCAGCTGAGGGCGAAATTCACCGTATCGCCGGCGCTGACGGTGAAGTGGCTGACCAGGGCGTCTTCCTTTTGGACAGTGTCCACCGTGGCGTCCAGCCAGAGGGCGTCCGGCCCGTCGATGGCAACGGTGCGGCCCTGATGTTCGTAGATCCAGGGCCGGTGCTTTCCGTATCCGAAGCGCGGGCACCAGGCGGATGCGACTTCAACCGTGCCGCTGATTCCTTCGACGATCCGGATGAGCTGCGGGCTGTGGCCGTCACGGGGAGGCATGAGGTCAGTGACACGGATGGCGCCGGTAGGGGTGTCCCACTCGGATTCGAGGATGAGTGAGTCGCCGCGGTAGCCGCGTCGGTCCGCATTCGGGGCCGGGGCGCCGTCGGGGCGGGCGGGGCCGATCTGCCAGTAGCCGTGATCCCCGGTTCCCAGGAGGCGGGTGAAAACAGAGGAGGAGTCGAAGCGCGGCAAGCAGAGCCAGTCGATGCTTCCGTCCCGGCAGATCAGGGCGGCCGTCTGCATGTCTCCGATGAGTGCGTAGTCCTCGATACGCCCAGCCATGGAATATCCGTCTCGATAGGTGCGGGTGCTCCCGAGGCCTTGCGAGGCAAGGTGGGGAACAGGGGCGGGTACGGGAGCGGCTCGCTCAGTGCCACGAACCGCGCGAACGACAAACCTGAAGGCGCGGAGGGCGGGGCCGGCTTCGAGCGGCCGCGGCCGGCAGCACTGAGTTCATCGAGCCACAGCCTTCGCTCGAAGGTCGTTCAGATCGACGGCGGTGCAGCCCTGGAGCGACAGCACTTGACGGCTCGCCAGCAGCCAGGGGAGTGCGGGGTCTTCGTAGGAGACCTTGACGAGGTCCTTGCCAGGGACCATGAGCAGTGTCCGCGGGTCGTAGAGGATGCCGGCGACACCCCAGGCCAGCGGCCGTTCGACCCAGGCGGCCACGTGTTCGCGCAGGTGCGGGCAGTGCTTGACCGCGATGAGCGCACACGGTGGGCAGACTGGGGCAGCGGTGGTCAGCTCCCCCTCAGCCACCGGCTGACCGACTTGCTTGAGAACGAAGAGTTGCCGCTCCGGATCCTGCTCCAGGGTGTCGGCGCCGCAGACTTGGCACAGCATCCGGCTCACCGCACGCCGTTGGCGAAGCACGTGGACCTTCGGGAACAGCGCTCGGCCCGATCCGGGGGCGATGGACTGCCTGACCCACAGCACCCCGTCCGCGTCGCGGTCGTAAGGCATCTCGCCCGCGAAGCCGATACCTCGCCCGCTCGGGTGACGTACCACGGCGGGAGTCCGGTGATTTTCCCCGCTCCACGCGGCGATGTACGGCACCGGAAGACCCCCTTGTTCGTGCTGGGTCCTGTTCATGCTGCGGCGCTCGTCAACCGGTGCGGAGCGACGATCTTGCCGTTGGGAAGGATCTCGCCGGTGTCTTCGAAGAGGAGGACACCGTTGCACAACCGGCTCCAGCCCTGTTCCGGGTGGGCCGCGACCACGACGGCGGCCTCGCGGTCCGCGGCCTCGGCGGAGGGACAGGTGGGCTTGTGCTGGCACATGGTGAGTCCTCGGAAGAATCGGCATTGGGGGAGGAGCGATTGGCTATCCGGCAGAGGGACCGGCTGCCGTGGGGGAGCACTCACCACGGCAGCCGGGAGGCAGCAGCACTACGGCCCTGCGCCTCGCTCCGGTCTTCCGGAGGCTGCGGTGACGGGGTGGCACCGGGTGCCTTCGGGATAGGACTCGGAGCCCGAGGGCGGGCGCTGGCGTACGGCGTTCACGGGGGTGTACTGCCGTGCGGCGGCGCGCGCCCCGCTCGTGGGGTGGTCGACTGCGGACTGCGCTATGAGGTGTTGTGCGGTTTCGGCCAGCAGGATCAGGTGCACCCGCGAGCCCATGTAGTCGGTCGGGGCGGCGCTGGCGAGGAGCGCGAGCCGACGCGGTCCGCCCGCTGCCAGCGCCAGCGCTGGCAGATGCTCACGGAATACGGCCACTATCTGGTCGACCTCGCCCTGGCAACGGGGAAGAGGTTGGGAGGGATCTCCCAGCACCTGGTCGATCAGGGGTACAACGATGTCGCCGCCGCTACGTAGGGGCCGCCCGAGGCGAAACAGCCGAGACGCAGGCCGTCGGCCGTTCGAGCTGGCTGCGCGAACGTCGCCACCGAACAGGGCGCCGAGAATCGGCGGGACGAGAGTGATCACGACAACCTCCCCGTGGGCCAAGCACCAAGGCGACCGTTGCGGGAGGGGACCGCCAGGTAGTCGGCGTGCTTCCCCGTCACGCCGAAGTGGCGCAGCAGCGTCCTCAATGCGCCGAGTGGGATGGGGTACTCGGCGCGCTCCCACCGGCTGACAGCCGAGACCGAGGCCCCCGCTACGCGGGCCGCGTCCTGCAGCGTGGTGCCCTTCGCCTCACGCAGACCGCGCAGGTACACGCCCAACACGATCCCGGCAGGTGCCTGGGGCACTTCGGTGGGCGGCGAGAGGAGGTCAAACATGATCGTCCTTGCGTGGTGTGGCCGAGCGGTTCAGGACTGGTCGCGTGGCACAGATGACCGGGTGTCGGTAGGCCCCGGCCGGGGCTGCCGGCTCGTTCTCTGTCCTCGGACGACGAGGACGGCCATGGCTCCGACGATCAGACTGATGATGATCAGTCCGGTGCTGGTCACCGCAGCCTCGGCGTGGATCCGGCGTAGGCGATCGTGACCAGCACGAGGGCGAAGGTGAGCGCGCGCAGGCATTGGCAGTTGGGGCACCAGGCCCGTCGGCGTGGCCGCCAAGGACTAGGCACGGCAGACTTCCCGGCGCTGCGGGACGGGCGTTCCGCGCGGCGCCCGCATGCGGTCCCTGGTACGGCTGAGCGCCTCGTGCAGCGCAGCCGCCGGGGTGGTGGACACAGCTACCGGCTCCGGCCGGGTCACCCACAGGCCCGTACAGCCGCGGCCGCCGTACCCGTCGCAGACCCACCGCCCGGTCCTGGTACCGGGCACGCAGTCGGAGTGGGCGGCCCCCCACCGGTGGAATGTGCCGGCCTCCACCGGCACCAGAAGGCTTTGGTGGCCGAGGCAGTACTTCAGCGGGCCAACCCCCGTGCCGTCGGCCACGAGGGCGTCGATTGCGGGCAGCCCCAGAGCCATTCCCACACGCACAGTGTCGTGAGCTCGCGGGAGCGCACCCGGCGGCGGTTCACCGATCGCGACATGCCACAGGTGGTGACTCCGTAAGTTCATGTGAACTGCTCTCCAGACGAGAAGACCGCTCGGGTGAATCGTGAGAGGGGGTTCTGGTGCCGTGCCGTAGCGGGGGAGGCCGGCGCGGCACCAGAACAGGGACAGGTCCCACGACTGTCAGGCGTGCGCGGAACCGATCTGGACGGCCCGGGAAGGAGCTGACCGCCCAGACAGCGGCCCGTGATCCGGTGGCTCCGGGACCGCGGTCGCTGGCGTCACTCCACGGTGACGGAACCGGCGGGACAGCGGTACGCCAAACCGCGGCCACTTGTGGGCCACTTCACCCGCGGCACGAGCACAAACCGAGGGTGTTTTGGTCTGCTTTATCCATCGTCATGGGTGCGGCGCAGCGACGGGCGGCGGGCGAAGTGACACAGAAGTGGCCGCGGTTTGGCGTACCGATGCCTGCCGTGTTCCGTCACGGTGGAGGTGGGTCGATTCCGGCCGCGCCGCAGGGCGTCTCGATCACGAGGAGACGAGGTTGCCTCCGACTACCGCCGAGCTGGTCCATGACCAGAGCCTCGGAAATCTGCTAGACCACTGCGATGTCGAGCTTGCAGGACTTTCGGCCCCGCAACGCACCGCACGCGTTGCGCTCACCAGCTTCCTGGACGATGTCGACGAGGGACAGCTCGATGACGCCAAGCTGGTCGCAAGTGAACTCATTGCCAACGCCGTCAAGCACGGCCGCGGCGCGGTCCTCATAAGGATCGAGGTCTACGAACTTGGCACGGCGCTGGGCGTCGTCGACCTGGGTCATGACACCGGCGTCCTCCCCTCACACCCGCGCAACTCGTCCGTGGAGCCGGACACCGCGGCCACATGCGGACGCGGATTGTTCATCGTCCAGAACCTCGCCAACACCTGGTCGGTCGAGGAAACCGCGAACGGAAAGATCGTCATCGCTGTGCTGACGCGGGAAGGATCTCGCTGATGACCGACTTGGACACCATGAGTCGTCATCTGGGACAGGGCCTCTTAGCTCATCCCCTGGGCGTCAACCTCGGCGCCGTCGGACTGGCGGGGAGCCCCACCCGCGGCGAGGACGATGGTCCCTTCCTCGACGGCCTGCGCCGCGCCGTGGAGCTCGGCGCCAACCTCTTCGACGCGGCGGACTCCTACGGAGCCGGGCGGGCCGAACGAATGCTGGGGCGCCTGCTGAGGGAGTATCCGGATCAGACTTTCCTGATCAGCAGCAAGGTCGGGAAGATCCGAGGCTCCGCGCCGCACGCCTACGCCGACCGGCACATCCACCACCAGCTGCAGCAGACACTGGAGAACCTCTACGCCGAGGAGCTGGACCTCTACACCCTGGACTCGTGGGACTTCGGCCCTCAAGACCGCTACCTGGGCACCGCAATCGATCAGATGCACACCCTGCGGGAAGTCGGCGCCATCAAGGCCATCGGAATGCGGGGGCCATACACGCCCGCCGAAGCGACTCCCGCCGAACGCGCCGCCTGCGCCGAGCGATTCCTCCACCTCTTCCGGCTCATCAGACCGAACGTCATCTGGACTCGATGCAACGCCCTGACGCCGACCATCACGCTGGAAGGCGAAGACCTCTTCGCCTTCACGGCACGCCACGGGGTCGGCGTGATCCTCGCGGCGCCGAAGGCCCTGGGTCTCCGGAACGCTCTCGCTCCGGCCGGCGCCGAGAAGGCACCCTGTGGGCTTGAGTCGCTGTACGCCAGATTCGGTGACACTCCGGGAACGCTGACCCGGCTCGCGTTGCTGTCTGGCGTTCAGCGCGCCGGCCACTGTGCCACGGTCGTCGGCTTCACCAGTGAGGCTCAGCTCGAAGAGAGCTTCGGGTCTCTTTCCGGACCCGTCCTCACGGCCGTCGAGCTGCGGCTGCTCGACGACGCGTACGCCCGAGTCCGCGCGCAGATGCACCCGAAGCCGAAGGAGAGGCTGGCGGCCGGCACCGGCCTGTGATGGGACAGCGCTGCCGGGCCGTTGCCGTCCATTGTGCGATCACCTTCTAGGCGAGCGTAGTCCGCGAGGTTGCGGAGGAGGGCAGGGGAACCGAGCGGATGGTCTTCCAGCGGTAGGTTCTGTCCTGGCGCCGCAGTTCCACGAGATCCACGGTCGTGAAGTGCAGCGGCACCGGCGGGAGAGACCGCAGAGGTTCGACGGCGTCGATGACCGCGGGCGCGGATCGTTCCTGGTTGCTGTAGGCGATACCCAGATGCGGGCGGAACGCCGTCGTCGGAGCGCCGCCGGGGACGCCGGCCTGCTTTCCCACAGCGTGAAGGGCGGCGTGGAGGCGGACCAGCGGTTTCCAGGGCGTGAGGCTGAAACGGACGGCGCCCCGTGAGCCGGCCAGAGGGTGAGCGAGGCCGTGGAAAGCGCTGACGGGCAGCTCCTGCGTCAAGTCGAGCAGGTGCTCCACCTGCGCGGTCGATACCTGGTCGACTGCGCCCACGCGCAGCAGGGTCACGTGCAGACCGTCGGCGGGGACAGGATCCATGCCCAGGTGCTGCAGAGCCCGTTGGCAGTGTTCCGTCCGCTGCAGCAACTGGCCGGGGTCCGGGAACGTGTGCATCCAGTAGTACTTGCGCTGCCGATCCGACCACCCGGGCCGGTCCCAGTGATCGGCCATGCGCTCGACCCGCTGGAACGCCCGCCAGTCGTGCTCGACGATCACTTCGGGATCGTCGAGGCTGGCAGGCGGCGCGCTGGGAAAGGCGCTGGGATCGGTGTCCAGCTCGGGCGACACGTAGCTCCTCGGAGGGTCAGGGTGCGATCTGCGACGCCCAGCCGACGGCGATCAGACCGACCTGCGGTTGTGACTGCCAAGTCCGCAGTTCCTCGGCATAGTCCCCTACCTCAGCTTCGTCGTGCCACCGCTCGGCGTTCTGGTAGAGCTCGACCGCCCTCTCCCAGACGGATTTGATTGGCCGACCGGTGCCTGATCTCAGGGCGCGGCGGCCCCGCGCCATGGCGTGCTCGATCTCGGGCGAGCCCTGCTTCAGCAGCGCGGATGCCACATCCAGTCCGACCAGGGCACGGCTCCACTCTGACTGTGAATGCTCGATCAGCTCTTCGATCTGGTCGGCGTGGGCCAGGACCTCCGCGGTGTCCCCGAGGGACAGCCGTGTGGTGATGGCGTTGGCGAGGGAGCGCGCCATGGAGTAGGGCTCGAAGCTGATGCACGAGGTGAGGCCGTCGGGGAGTGACGTCTGGCGGTCTGAGAGTTCGAGGGCGTGCCCGATGGCTGCTTCAGCTCCTGCGCGATCGCCGATGCGCGCGAGCGCCCGGGCACGGCCGTTGACCAGCAGTCTGATGGCCTGGGGGTGGCCCGGGGCGAGGGCGATACCCGCGGAAGCGGCGTCGTCAGCGTCCGCATAACGCTTCTGGTAGTAGAGGCCGAGCGAGCGGGTGCCGTTCGCCCACATCTCCATGGCCACCTCGCCGACCTCCCGGGCCAAGGTCTCCGCTTCCGAGCAGTAGGCGTCGACCACCTCGTAGCGGGCGCCGGCGTTGACGGCCATGTATCCGAGAAGTCCCGAGGCCTGTGATGCAAGCCGGAAGAGTTCCGTCCTCGTACGGGGCGGTTGGTGGCCGGCGAGGATGCCGTGCAGCGTCTCGCGGATGATCCTGGCTTCCCCTGCCAGATGCTGGGGCCCGAGCGTTTCGTACCGGGCCACGATGCTGGCGATCGTTCCCCTCACCATGCCGAGGACGGGGTCGTCGGCGTTGGAGCTGGTCAGCCTGTGAGTCTGGCTCACGATGGTCAGAGGGTCGTCGAATCCGGGGGGATCCGCGGGCGCGACAGGGGCGGTGCTGCGGTGCCCTGAGCTCCAGGAGCTGGCGTCGATGGGTTCGAAGAGCCGCTCGGGCGACATGTTGAACATGTGCTGAAGGACGAGGGCGGCATCACGGCGGGGGGTGCTTGAGATCGCACCCTTGCGCCCCATCCAGCGGGCGTAGGTACTGCGGGCAATGTCGGTGCGTGCGAGCCGCGGGTTGTTCTCCTTCTCGGCCGCTCGCGCCGCCGCTTTGGCGAAGCGGATGCAGAAGACCTCGTACGAGTCCCAGTGCCGTTCTTGCACCAGGAGGGCGAATCGTGTGGTGGTGTGCACCTGCCGTCCCCTTCAGGTGGGCTCCGGATGAATGCATGTGCTCCGCTGGCCAGGTCCTGTCGTACTGGCCGCGTCGGCCAGGGCGTCAGTCCGTCCGGCCGAACGTGAGCATGGGCACGTCGTACAGGCCGGGGTCACGTGGGCGGGTTACCTCCGGGGCAGTCCACTCTTCGATGACGACCTCGGCAAGGAACTGCACTGTCCCGCCTTGCAGATGGCTGGTGCGTCCGTCGGCGGAGTCCGCCTTGAGCCCTGCCGAGATGTGGATGTGTGGGGCGACTCGCTCCTGGTCGGGGTCCCAGGCGAGTGTCCCGCTCCCGAGGACCTCCAGGGTCTCGACTTCGACCTCTTTCCACAGCGGGCGCTCTGGGTGCTCCAAGGGCTCGCAGGTCCCCACCAGCCGGGCATGACTGAAGCCGCCGATGAAGGTGAGGTGGCCCGCCCGGACGCCGGCCTCGCGACAGAAGCGGTCCAGGGACTCGTAGAAGTCCTCACCGTGCTCGAAGACGACGGCGAACGTCCGGCCGACGGTGATCTCGGTGGCGCGCATGATGATCCGATCGTGGGTCTCGGTGGGTCAGCGGTGCGCCGCGAAAGCGGCCTGGATCGTGGTCTGATCGGCGCCGGAGCGCAGCAGCGCCAGCAGAAGCAGCCGGGCCTTACGCGGCTCCAGACGGCCGCCGTTGATCAGGCCACGGCCCAGGAGGTCGGTCTCGGAGCCCGGGCCGAAGTCGTAAGTGCCGGTAAGGACGCTCCCCGCCCCCGTCCTTGAGGTGAGGACGACCGGGAAACGGGAGGCCAAGTTGCCCAGCCGCGGAGCCCACGTCCGGGGTACGTGGCCAGCGCCGAAGGCCGCGACGACCAGGCCGTCCAGGGAGCTCGCTGCGTCGAGGAAGGCGCCCTCACTTCCGAGCGTGGCTTCGATCACCTCGACGGAGGCGGGGCGGATCAGGGGCAGCTCGACGCGCGGCTGTCGCGGCAGGGCGAACTGGAACCGCGGCCGGCCTTCGATCAGGAATCCGACCGGGCCAGCCCCGGGCGAGGAGAAGGCCGACGGGCTGGTGCTGTGAATCTTCTGGACGTGGCGGGCGGCGTGCAGTTCGTCGGCGAAGGCGACGAGGACACCCATCTCGCGCGCTTGGGGGCTGACGGCGGTGCGCACCGCGGCGAGGACGTTGGCCGGACCGTCGGCCCCGGCCATCTGCGCGTGGCGCATGGCGCCGGTAACCACGACGGGCGCCGCCCCCTCGTACAGCAGGTCGAGAAGGTAGGCAACCTCCTCCAGGGTGTCGGTCCCTTGGGTGATCACAAATCCGGTCGTCCCTTCCGCGGCCTGCTTGTTGAGCAGCTCGGCGACAGCGGCGATGTCGTCGATCTCCAGCCACGCTCCGGGGATCTTTCGGAAGTCCCGCAGCTCCAGCTCGGCCTCCTCGGCGAGCTCCGGAACCGCGGCGACGAGGTCCTCGGCGGTCAACCGGGGCGCTACGCCGCCGTGTCCTGCTCCCGGGGCCGCCATCGCGATAGTGCCGCCAAGGGAGAGAACCAGAGCGGAGGGGAGCTGGGCCCGAGGGCTGGGGTCCATGAGGGCTACCTTTCGAAGAAGCGGATCAAGGAGTGCGGAAGCAGCGTCGGACTTCTCAGCGGTCCGGGGCAAGAGAGGCGAGGAAGGCGAACACCTCGTCGAGGGATTCCGCGGTCAGGTGCCGGCTGCGCGGGCGGACGATGCTCGCCGTGCCGCATTCGCGCATCTCACGGGACCGCTTGACCAGCCACACCCAGTCGATGTCCAGGTATCCGGCCATGGAGCGGAGCCGGACTTCCGGGTCGGGGCCCTGCATCACGCTGTGCTCCCGCGCTTCGCCGAGGGCCTCGCTGTACTCCCGCAGGGCTGGCCGCCGTGTGACGGTGTCGACAGCCCAGATCTCCTCGTCTGTCCGCGCCCAGTTGGCCACCACGGCTCGCTGCCCCGGGACCAAGGCGAAGCCGTCGACGTGGGAGTACTCAGGCTTGGACAGCACATCCACACGAACCCCGTGCAGTTCCATTAGCGCGATGGCCAGCAGCAGAAGGATCCGCTCGTACCTGCCGCTGCGGCTCACCTCGGTCTCGGGAATGCAGAAGGCGCGGGAGAGCGGGGCGGAGCCGGCATAGCGCGCCGAGATGGTCTGGAGGTAGTCAGTCTTGTGCCTGAGCCACAGCCACGCGGCGGCTTGCTCGCCCGTCTGCTCACGGGTCCAGAACGCCGGGGGTTCCGTCAGGCCCTCCAGCCGCCGCATGATGTGGCGGGCACAGTAGGTGGATCCGAGCCATTGGGCACCTGCCTTCGTGAGGTCAGGAACGGTCCTGCGACTGGGAGCCGATCGCGGGAGATCGAGGTACGTCTCCAGTACCTTCTGCTCCTGCTCAAGAGCGAAGTCGTCGGCCAGGAGTCCGTCGTCCAACTGCACGAGGGACCACACCAAGCCGTACGTGAGGTCATCCAGTAAGTGACCTTTCGGCAGGGCTAACGCGCCTTGCCCGGCCGATGCCGCTCTGTCACGGCGGGCGATCGCGGCGTCGACGACGAAGAGCTGCGGCGACTCCCGGTCGTCAACGCCGATGAGGAAGCCGCGACGGGCTGGTCGGAGGAATTCGTACAACGCTCCCGCGTCGCCAGCGTCGAGGTGGGCGAGGCAACCTTCACCAGTGGCGGCGCGGAAGGCGACAGCCGCTGTCGTGCCGTCCAGTGTCTGCCGACCGGCCAGTTCCCACCCGCCGACCGTTTCACCGGGCGCCATGAAGAACCGGCTCGTGGGCCACTGCTCTGCGACGAACACGGAGGCGCGCAGAGCCTCGCCCTCGGGCGCGGAAGCGCTTGATGGGATGAGAGCCGGTGCTGGGCTGAACAGATCGGCTGCCGGGACCTTGAAGAGATGTTCGAGGATCAGAGCGGTGTCGGGCCAGGGCCGTCCATACCAGTCGCCCTTCGCCCACCGGTGGAAACTCTTCCGCGACACCGTGACACTGGCCAGCCTCGGTTTGCCCAGCTCCCCCGCCAGATCACGGGCTGCGCGCTCGAACTGAAGACAGAACGCGCTCCACTGGTCCCACCGGCGCTCCACGAGCATGACGTGGAACAAGCTGGGGTGGGGCATCAACACGGCCCTCCTCGAACAGCTACGGAGCGCGGCTCTCACGGTGGAGCGGACACATCCCACACGGCGCGACACCAACAACACAGATCGTGACCTCGGTCAGGATGCTCCTCCATCTGTGTCCTGCGCAACACAACCTAGAAATTTTCTTCATAGAATTGGTTGTCGCAAGCCGGACCGACCGCCACACTGGCCACCATGGCGGATGCGAACGAGGCCCCCTGGTCACTCACGCACAGCGAAGTGGGCAGTCGGCTGGAGGAGTTGAGAGAGCGCCGCGACCTGACGCAGGGCGCGACCGTCGAACTCCTCATGCGAGAACGCAGCATCAGGACCAACGTCTCCACGTTGAGCAAGATCGAGAACGGCAGGCAGAAGACACTGCCGAGCGACCTCGTAGAGGGCCTGCTCGACCTGTACGGGGCCGAACCCGAGACGCGACGGTATGTGCTCGGCTTGCTGAGCGTGGACACGACTCCAGCCGGTCGCCGACGTCGGCCGGCGCTTTGGCGACGCCACGCAGCGCTACTCGGACCGATGAAGTTCGAGGGGTACCTCCAACTGGAGCGGCGCGCGTCGCGGATCCGGAACTATCAACCGCACCTGACGCCGGGTCTTGTCCAAACTGATCTCTACGCACGACATGCCATCGCGAGCATGCGCCCCGAACTCAGTGCAGCGGATGTCCGCGGTCTCGTCGACGTCCGTATGGATCGGCAACAGCAGGTCTTCGGCGGGAGTCCGCTTCGCGAGTTCCAGGCATTGCTCGAACAGGGGGCGTTGCGTCGCAAGGTGGGCGACGAAGAGGTCCGGCACGGGCAGCTCGAGCGCCTCCTGCGTGTGTCGCAGGAGGAGAAGATTGAAATCCGCGTGCTGCCGGACAGTATCGGGAGCCACCCAGGCCTTGCTGGGCCGTTCGTTCTAATGGGGTTCGACGAGGCGTCCAGGGACGTTGTCTGGTGCGAGCTCGCGAAGAGGTCGGTCTACTTCGACCAACCCGATGACGTGGCCTACTACGACGAGGTATTCACCGATCTATGGAAGCGGGCTCTGAGCCCTGCTGACACGCGCGTCCTCATCGAGGAAATGATCAAGGAGAAGTAGTGAGCAAGAGCAAGCCCGCCCCCTCCGAGTTCGACCTGTCGGCCGTGGAGTGGGTGGTGTCCTCGCACAGCGGTGGCGGGGGCGACTGCGTCAGGGTCGGCACGCAGGACGGGTTCGTCCTGGTGGGCGATTCGAAGAACCCGGATCGCCTCCCGCACGTCTACACCCCCGGCGAGGCCAAGGCCTGGCTGCTGGGGGCGAAGGACGGTGAGTTCGACTTCCTGCTCGGCTTGTAGACCCCAACTTCCAGGCGATCACGCTACAAATCGGACGCTGAGAAGGTCGACGCAGAACTGTGGCGACAGCGGCGGGCTCGTTCCGGTCGGGCGACCCGCCGCTTTGGTGTGTTCGATAGCGATAGGGGTCGTCTTGTTGGTCGGGCCGCCCCCCAGGCCCCGGCGCCGACGGTCCTGAGGGAGAAAGGCCGTTCATGCTGCACGGCAGGACTGACTAACGGGAGCCCATGCGCGGCGAAATTTCAGGACTCGCGCAGTCTAGATAATGGCTGGCGCCTCGGCTGGCCGGCGAAGCGAATTCGTGAAGAGCCGCCGGGCCTCGGCAGCATTTGATCGCGCAGCCCCTGATAGGGCATTTCGCAGACTCCTGGAAATCACGGCTGAAGATTCGCTGGTGATGAGCCATCCGGCGAGAGAGGGTACTCGCTCGGCCTTCCGCTCTAGAGCGTACGTAGTGTGGCCGCCGAGGGTCGCCACACTACGGATGAGTCGAAAGTTCTGCTGCTGGTAGTACGCGGCGAGGGCTGCAGAGCTGCAGTCGCGGCGGACGTGGCTGATGTCTGCACGGGCTGCGTGGTCGACGGCCCAATCGGCAATGAGTGTGCCGAGTTTGCGGTGCCGTACAGCGGGGTCGGTGACGGTGCCGTTCAGATAGTAGGCAGTCTCGGCCGCTTCGTCGGCGGTCCAGGTCCAGGGTGCCGCGGTTCGGAGGACCGTAGTGCAGCCCAGGATCCGGTCGTCTTCGGTGAGGACCCACATCTCGCTCGGGTGCCTGGTGCAGTTGCCGGCCAGCTCGTGGACGTGTTTTCCCCAGCTGCGCCAGCTCGGGAGCTGCTTGTCCTTCATCCAGTCGGAGCGGGCCTGGATCATCAGGGCGAGGCGGGGTTGGTCTTCCGGCGTAGCCGGGCGCATTGCGAGCATGCGGTCCGCTCCTGTGTGTGCTCGTCCACGAGCGGGTCAACAAGTTGATGTGCTGGGCGGAACCTTAAAGGCCTACTTCCTGGTAGCTACAACTTTCCCGCCAGAGCACTTCGAAACGCTTGATGAACCATGCCGGTACGTGGAGGGATGCCCGGAAAGCGCTCTTAACAGGCAGGTCCCAACCCGGCTGAAGTCCGCTCAGGCCGCGGTAGGCACGGCTCGGCGCAGCCTGTCGGCGAGGCGCTGGGCGAGGACGGCGGCCTGGTGGGCGCCAGCCGGCCCAGGGGTGGCCTCGATGGCGCGGATGAATGCGGATCCGACAATGACCGCGTCGGCGTAGGAGCCGACGCAGGCCGCCTGCTCCGGGGTGGAGACGCCGATGCCGACGCCGACGGGGAGGTTGGTGAGGGTGCGCAGGCGGCCGACGAAGGTGCGCAGGCCGGGGTGAAGTGGGCCTTGGCCTCCGGTGACGCCGGCCGTCGCAGGGGCGTAGACCATGCCGCTGGCGGCGGCGCACACGCGGGCCAGGCGTTGATCGGTGGCGTTCGGGGCGACGACGAACACGGCGTCCAAGTGGTGTTCGTGGGCGGCGCTCAACCAGTCGGTGGCCTCTTCGACGGGCAGGTCGGGGATGATCACGCCGGTCCCGCCAGCGGCAGCGAGTCGCTGGGCGAAACGGGAGGGCCCGAAGTGGTGGATGGGCTGCCAGTAGCTCATAACGACCAGCGCGGTGTTGGAGGCAGCAGCGAGCTCGCGCACGGTGGTGAACAGGTGCTCGGTGCGGAAGCCAGCCCGGAGGGCCTGTGCGGCGGCGTGCTGGATGACCGGGCCGTCCATGAGGGGGTCGGTGTACGGCAGGCCGATCTCGATCACGTCGACGGTCGTCGACAAGAGATGCAGGGCGTCGAGGCTCTGCCCGAGCGTGGGGTAGCCGGCGGGGAGGTAGGCGGCGAGTGCGGCCCGGCCTTGTCCGCGAGCGTTGGCCAGGGCCTGACCCAGGCGGGATGGCGGTGCGTCGAGTGACGAAGGGGTGGGGTTCATAGTGCCCGTCCTGGGGCTCGATCGGCCGGCCGACGGTGGTCAGCCCGGCCCGGGGCTGCGAAGCAGGCGATGGAGGCCCTGCGAGGTGGGAGCTGGGCTCCGCGTGCGGGTACGCCAACGGCGGCCCGGGATCACAGGGGTCCGGGCCGCCGTTGCGTCGTCCTGAGCCTGCACGAGGTGTCGGCTCAGGCGTTGGTGGGCCGGGAGAGCTCGATTCGCCTCCGTCGGCCGGTGAGGATCAGTCCAGCTGCATGGGCACGTTGATGTACTGGGCGGCGACCCAGCCCTTCTGGCCCTTGTGAGCCCCGGACTTGACGGTGACGTAGCCCCAGGCGCCCGGCTTGTCGTTGCGGCCCTTGTTGCACTGCCAGTACACGTCGGTGCCATTGGAGAGCTGGCCAGTGGCGGTGTATCCGGTGCCCGGGCCGGTGCGGAACTTCACCGTTGTGTACACGTCGGTGTTGATCTTGATCTGGTGGGTGCAGGCGCCGCTGCCGACCGTCGCGGCGCTGGCGGTCGAGGCGGTGGCGACGGCGCCGCCGAGGAGCAGCGCGCCGGTGGATGCCACGGTCGCGGCTCGGCGGGTGAGGGTGTTCATGTGCGGCTCTTCCTGGTGTCGTCGGCCAGAATTCGCTCGGCCGCCTGTGCAAGGCTTCTTCACCGCGGTGCTCAGGCGGCGCGATGAAGGCGAGCGAGAAGGGAATCCGGAACCCGACAGGTTCGTCTTCGTTCCGGATTCGATCTTCTTGCTGAGCAGGGGAGTTGACCAGGCTCGGTTTATTCCGTGAAACCGCATTCCGGAACGGTGGTGTCAGGTAGAGGCCGTTCCGGGAATCGATATGCAGGAAGAGCTATTACAGGAAGCGGTATTTCCGAGAGCCCCGCGGCGGCGACGGTCAGGCTGTGGTGACGGAGACGGCGAGGGCCCCGATGACCATGTAGGGGCCGAAGGAGACGTGCGTGCGGCGGGCGCGGCGGGCCGTCAGCCGTGCCACCTCCGACACCGCGCCGACGACGAATCCCGCGGCTGCTCCCCAGAACAGGGCCGTCCAGCTGCTCCAGCCCAGGAGAGCCCCGATGGCCGGTGCGAGCTTGACGTCGCCGAGTCCCATGGCGCCGGAGAACGCCATGAGGAGGAAGACGGCGGTGAGCACGCCGGCGGCGGCCGCCGCGCGGCCCAGGCTGCCGGTCTCGCCGGCCAGCGCGGCCGCGGTGAGCAGGATGAGAGTCCCGCCGCAGGCGGGGAGGGTGAGCACGTCGGGAAGCCGTTGCACGGCGAGGTCGATCAGCGCGAGGGCGACACCGCACGCGGCGACCCAGTACTGGGCGGCGGCGAACCAGCCGCTCGCTGCGCCCGCTGCGACCACGGCGAACGCGGCGGCGGCCACCGTCTCCGGCACGAGGGCGCGCGGTCCGATCGCCTGTGCGCACGCCGGACAGCGTCCGGAGACGGGCAGTACGGGCAGCCGGCGTCCCAGGACGGCGCTGCCGCAGTGCGGGCAGGCACTGCGGGCGGATGCGGGCGCCGGGACCGAGCGAGCGAAGACCGCAGGGCGGGCCGCAGCACCGGCCAGGGCTCCAACGACGGCGGTCAGGGCAACGCTGAGGGCGGACAAAAGAGACTCCTACGTACACAGCCCGGCCTCCCCGTGACGGGCCGGTCTGCTTCGACCCTACGGCTCGGGCACATCGGCCTCGTACGGCGCCGGCTCATGCTCCCCGTGCGCCGGCGTCGAGCGTCTCCGCCAGGCTGAGCGCGGCCAGGACCTGCGCCTGGCCCTCGGCCGGTTGCAAGATGCCGGCCGCGGTCGCCTCGGCGATCCGGGCCGCGTGTTCCAGTGCCGTGGCCACGCCGGTCGGCTCCCGGTAGGTGGTCAGCCACTCGAATCCCGCGCGGAGCGCGGCCGCGAGGTCGCCGCCGTGGTCCTCCGGGGCGTTCGTGGTTAACGCTCGGAGCCACAGGTCGGAATGGGACTGCATGATCGCGGCGAAGGGCCGGTAGTCCGTGACGGTGCCGCACCGGCCGCCGGCGCCTTCGGGGCCGCGTCGCCCAGTCCATCTGTCCGCCAGCCACCGGTGGCGGCGGCAGACCTCCAGTCGGTAGTCCACCGGCCGGTCCCGTGCCCGGGTGCGGCGTTCGACGACGACGGTCGACGGTGTGGTGCAGGTGGTGATCTGGCGCAGGACCGGCACAGCGATGCCCCCTTGGTCGTGGGTGAGGATCTGATCATGGCCACGAAGGGGCGCGCCGGCGTCCACGATTGGACGGTACGGCTGTGACCCGGATCTCACTTTGTGGGTGGTGTTCCGCAGCCGTGCCGGTCTCGGTGCGGGGTGCGGGGTGCGGGGTGCGGCGGTCATTTTCGGAGATTGGTCAGCGCGCGCCGGCGGATCCCGGTACGACGCGAAGGCGGCCGGGCTCGGAGCCCGGACCTGTGGGTGGCGTGGGAAGCAGCTGGTAGGGCTGCCACAGTGCGGGGGTTTGCTGGCTGCGCTCCCAGTGCGGGGCGCCGGTCAGGGCGACGATCCGGTGCACGGGGACGTGTAGCGGCAGGTGCCGGCCGCCGGGGTTGAGTGCGATGCCAGCGCTGTCGACGGCTTCGAGCGTCCCGAACAGGGTGGCCCACGAGTGCTGTTCAGCGTCACGGCCGCACAGCACGTCCAGGCGCAGCGCGCTCCAGCGCAGCCAGGGCGCCATCTCCTCCAGCTCGGCCGGGGCCTGGGGGCTGTCGGGAATCCAGCAGCCGTACCCGTCGCGCAGGGCGCTCGCGATGCGGTAGGCGCGTTCCTCGCCCGCTCCGTCGCGCCACGGCCGGTCGGCCGCACGCCGGGCGCGGCGCTGCTCGAGGACCTCGTCCGTCGGGGTGGACGGCTCGCGGTCGCCGTCGCCGGGCAGGAAGGGGAACGCCTGCCGCAGCAGTGCCTCGGCTGCCGCCTGGTCTGCCGCGCCGCCGGTGACCGGGCCGCCGGCGGTGAACCGCGGCTCGTAGTGGGAGGGCTGGGCTGCCTGTTCTCGTTCCAGCTTCGCCACCAGGTGCGCCGGGGCAGCAACGACCGCCGCGTAGGACGGTCCGGCGGTGTCGCCGCCGCTCCAGGACACGTAGTCGTCGACCTCGCGGTGCCCGTGGGGGACGACCGGGCCCAGTACGGGGGAGGCGGCCAGGTAGGCGACCGGGGTGTCGCGGGTGCCGGTGAGCGGCCAGTCGCGTACCAGCAGCAGTCGCGCGGACATGGCGGCGGATTCCGCCTCGAACTCTTCCTCAAGGCGGGTGCACGCGGCTGTCACGGCCTGCGGCCACCACAGGGCCAGCTCGGCGTCCGCCCACGCTGCCGGGTCTGCGTGCCGGTCACTGGGGGTGCGCGGCGGCACGGGTAGCTGGGTGACGTCCCGCACTCGGGTGCCCTTCAGCTCGTCCGCGACGGCGGCGCGGGTCAGGTCGGCGGACTGCTCGGCGCCACGGCCTCGCGAGCGGGCCGCAAGCCACACCCCGCATACCAGGGTCCACATGTCCAGGCGCGGTTCTGGCTCGTACATCCGGGCCCGCCGGCGCGAGAGGTTGCCGACCGCCGCGCCGATCTGGTCCAGCTCCCGGCGCTGGTCGGTGTCGGCGCAGCGTCGCACCGCGTCCCGGGCGCCGTTGTATGCCTCGACCTCAGGGCACTGGGCGGCGTACTCCTCCAGGAAGCCGCGGAACTGGGCTGCCAGCTGCTGCCAGGCGTCGGCGAGCACGGCGGCATCGGCGGCCAAAGTGGAGTCGGTGCGGGCGGTGTCCAGCCAGCGCCGGAACTGCTCGTCGTCACCCGGTGCCCACCGGGCGGCGTGCCGCGCGTACCCGAGCCAGGTCTGCGGCTCCCGGTCGGTCCGGCAGCGGTCCAGCTGGTCTTGGCGCTGGGCGGCGAAAGCGGCCGCCCGCCACAGGGCATCGGGCGCCTTCGGCAGGACGATGTCGCACTTCTTGCAGATCTGCGCGAAGACCTCGACGAGCGGATGAGTGGAGGCCTCGGCGGCCGGCTTGGCGAACCGGCAAGCGTCGGAACTGAAGCGGCGCAGGTCGGGGTGGGGGACGTGGAACTTCCCGCTGCGGCCGCCGGTCAGGGCCACCCGGATCGCGGCCAGGGCCGGCAGCTCGGTCCCGAGGGCGGCGAGCCCGCGGCCGGAGATCTCAGGGAAGGCCCGCCGCACCGCTCAGGCCCCCGTCGCCGGGGCCATGACCGGGCGCGTGCCCAGAGCTCCGCAGGCGCACGGCGGTGACCCGCCGTCCAGGTGGGCGGGGAAGATCTGCGCCCACGCCAGCAGCGAGGCGGTCCACAGACCACTCAGCAGCTCGTGCACCTCCTCCTCCGACGGGGTCCTGCCGGTGTCGCAGCGCAACATGGCTCGGGCCAGGGCGTGGACGGCGATGTTCACCATCGACTCGCGTTCCGTGCAGCTCTGGCGGAGCGGGTTCTCGCCCGCCAGCGAGAGGCACCGGTACGCCTCCGCGAGCTCCTCGCGAGCCGTTTCGGTTTCGGCGGCGTCCATGGCAGGCAGGATGTCCGCGGCCAGGTCGCCGAGGAACACAGCGGTATGGGCGCCGGCCTCACCGCCGGTGTGCAGGGCGCGGGCGTCGAAGGCGAGCAGGGCCCGCCGCAGAAGGTCTTGGACAGCTTGCGGGGCGGGGGCGGTCGTCACGGGGAAAGCGTACGGGCTGCGCTGCGCCGGCCCGGGGCGTTCTCGGTTGCTCACCCTCCCGAGTGCCGTGACCTGTACGGGCTTTGCAGCCCGTCACGCCCTGATCCGCGGCGGCAACAGCACGTTCTCGGCCAATGCGGGTGGGAAACAGGGCAGGAAGAGCGGCTCTGGCGTGCTGCTTGCCCGGTCCGCTCCATGATCTGGCCTGGGCCAACTCGGCTCTGGGGACGGTGAGGAGTAGCGGTATGGGCGTGAGTGACAGCTATCTGTCCAGGGCGGAGGTCCAGCAGATTCTGGGCATCAACTCCTTCGGGCTGTGGCGCCTGGCACGCAAGTACGACGACTTCCCACAGCCGACCGAGCCGCCGTACAACCCGTTCGCGGGGTTCGGCGAGAAGAAGGAGCCCGAGGAGGTCTGGGACGGCACCCAGGTCTACCGATGGGCGGCGGACACCCCCGAGTTCACCCACCGCGGCGCCGTCCTGCTGCGCCCGCGGGAGCAGGACCTGCCGGCCGGCCGGTGGGCCGGATTCCAGGACACGGTGCGCGGGCCAGCGCTCGACTGGCACACCGCCGTGGGCACGATCCGCGTCGTGCACTGCGACGATCGAAGGGTCGCCACCGATGTCGCCTCCGCCCTTGCCGCCTCCGGCAACCCGGACAGTGTGGTGACCGTCTGCGCCCTGTACGGGGACATGAGTTTCCGCGGGCCGTCCCTGGTCGCCTCCGACACCGCGCACCCGGGCATCGAGTACGAAGCCGACTGGGGCGACGTCGCCGCACTCGCCGGGCAGGATCTGCCCTGGTGGCCTCACCTGCTGCGCCTGCCCCAGCTGATCCGTGAGTGGCAGCCCGGCGCTCCGGCGGCCGTCGTGGAGGTGCCGCCCAACGCCAACGAGAAGATCTTGCGCCGCGCAGCGCGCAATGACGCCTTCGACGTCACCTCACACCTGGCCGCGACGGACATGGCCAACGACATCCGTAACGAGCGCATCGACCACACCACGCACGACAACGAGATCTTCGGCAAGGAGGGATACGGCGAAACCCGCAATCCCGTTGCCATCGCCGCCGTACCCGACCGCAGCCACCACCCCCTGCCCGTCGGGGGCGAGCGCCAGATCCTCAAGGCCGGCTGGAGCAAGCTCGCCCTGAGCAATCACCCGGAAGCCGTCGCGGCCCTCGAAGTCGCCGTCGGCCGCGAGCCGGCCCTGCTGCCGTTCGGCGCGCTCGCCGAGGTGCCGGTGAGCACCGGCACCATCAGCGACCGGTGGACCCGTCGGCTCACCATGTGCGACCCGACCGCCGCCCACGTCGTCCTCGCCCAGGGCAAGAAGGCGGACGCGTTCTTCATCGACCCGCTCACCGACATGCCCGTCCTGCGTACCCCCGACGACGGAGGGAGGCCGGTGTGGCGCTTCTACGCCCCGCTGTCCCTTCCGGCCGGCGGCGCGGAACTCACCTCGGTCGTGCTGCACCACACGGTGTGGGTCCTGACGAGCGACGACCACGTCCACCCCGCCCCATGCACACCATCCGAGCACCTGTGGTGGGGCAACGGAGGGGGCGACCGTCCCAGCGAAGCCGCGATGGTCATCGACGCGCTCCTGGACGACCTCGGCGCCACCCTCAACCTCCGCGAGCACTGGAAGGCGCCCAAGGGCCTGACCGCACTCCTCAACGAGGACCACAGGCAGGGCAGCGAACTCACCCGCAGCACCCTGCTGCACGCCCGGATGACCCCGCCACGTACCAACTGAAACACCCACACCGATGGGTGCGGCCGCGTGCAAGACCGCACCCATCCACCACCTCGACACGGCCACACAGGCACTCTTCGCCCGCGTCACGTGACGAACAGCCCGCCATGCAGTTGAACCGGCGAGAGATCCACCTCTTCGACACAGGCAGGCATGATGGGGAAAAGGGCGCAGCAGAAGCGGGCGGCCAAGCACGCGAAGCAGGCGAAGCAGCGCACAGCCGCAGCATCGCGGAACACCGCCGTCTTCAACGCGCTGGCGGCGCAGATGCCATGTCTGACCTCCATGGACGACTATGAGCCGATGAGCACGCCGTGGGGTGACTTCACCGACTCCTTCGCGACGGTCGCCGAAGCGCTCGCAGCGGCGGAGGAAGCCGGCGGTCTCCTGTCGTGCTTCGCGTTCGACGACTCCGGTGAGTACGAGCGGGGCTTGCGCCGGGGCGAGGACGGCTGGCGGTACGAGGTGACGCTGTACCCGCGGGGCTACCTACGGGAGCTGGTGAAGACGTCCTGGCTTAGCGCCGAGGACCGGGACCAGGCCGTTGAGCAGCTGCGCCTGGCCCTGTCCGAGTACGTGCCCCCAGGGCTGCGCCGCCCCGACCTTGAGGTCGTACAGCGGCCGTCGACCACCAGCGTGCCCCGCGTCGGCTGGACACAGAGTGTGCCCGTGGCCGGGCTGGAGACCTGGGAGGACGTACGGCTTGCGGAGAAGGACCTGCCGCTGTTCGCCCTCCCACCGCTCGCTGATGGACCCGGCGGCGTCTGCGACCCTCTGCCGGCAGAGATCTTCACCCTGTTCCAGGCACAAGGTCTGGACGCGCACAGCTGCGCCGGCTGCGGTATGCCGGTCACCAACCGGCACCCGCACTGGCCGGACGTGTGGGTCAGCGTGGAGAACGAGTTCGGGCCGTCCTGCGAACGCTCGCTCCTTACCGGAATGGACTCGCCGCAGAGGGTGCCGCACGTCGTCGACGCGACCCGGGCACGGTCCGCCAGGCGGCTGACCGGCAAGGAACAGAAGGTCCAGTGCCGGCACTGCGCCGCGCATGTGACCGAGCAGCATCCCGACTGGCCCGGCGTGTGGACCGAGGCTGGCGGAGACAGTTCGCCGGTCTGCGCGGTGGTCGGCTCCGGATGCGGCGACGCGCAGTCGTACGACCTTGTCGACTGCGTCTATCCGCACATCCCGGCCGGCGGAGAC